>JABBNV010000070.1:8793-9602 GCA_019352125.1 Acidobacteriota bacterium
CTTTGCCCGCTGCAGGCCCGGTCGCTTCAGACATGGCTGTGGCTGTGCGCCCCGGGGCCGGTCACTGCCAGCTCAGGTTCGTCGTCAAGGATCTGCACGATTCCCTGGGTGCCGTCCACCCTTAGCCGTTGGCCCGTCTTGATGGTAGTGGAAGCCGAACCGGTCCCGGTCACGGCCGGAAGCCCGTATTCGCGGCACACGATCGCGGCGTGGCTCATCATGCCGCCGATGTCTGTGACCGTGGCTTTGATCTTGCCGAAGATCGGGCCCCAGGACGGAGCCGTGACGGTTGCTACCAGGATCTCGCCCTGCTGGACCTCGGAGAGCTGGTCTGCATCCGTGACCACGCGGGCCAGACCTTCCACCACCCCGGGGGACGCGGCCATGCCTCGCAGTCCGCCGCCTTCAACCGCTTCGCCCGCACCAAGCCACTGCTGGACCTGCTCGGTGGTAATCCCCCAGAGCATCCGGGTGAAGGGTTCGGTGATGATTTCCGGCGGGGTGTTCAGGGCCGGGGCCGGGCGGGCGGTCTTGAGCGCGTCCACGATCCCGCGGCGGCGTTCGATTTCTTCGGGCCAGTAATCCGGGCCGATTGGCTTGGCGCCGACGCCCCAGCCGGTGACGAGGTCAAAGAGGGCATCGCGGACCTCGTTGCGGCCCAGATAGAGCAGATCGTCTGGTTCGGTCCAAAAACCCTCGGCCTGCATCATGCGGGAAAGTTCGCGGATCTTGCGCCAGAAGACACCCATGGTCCAGTGTTCGATGTAGAAGTTGTGGTTCTCTACGTACGGGTAGGCAGTGGCAGCGAG
>JABBNV010000070.1:9612-11171 GCA_019352125.1 Acidobacteriota bacterium
AGGGCCTGGTTTTCGCCTTCCAGCAGGTCGCGGTATTCCTCAATGATCCGGTTGCGTTCGGTGATCAGAGCCTCGACCGGGCGCATGATTTCCTGGCCATCGTCCACGCGGCGAACGTAGTCCGCGATGTAGCCGATCGGGATTTCCTGGTGCTCGCTCCAGTACTTGTCATGCCCGTAGAAGCCGTTGCCCACGGTGAAGTTGAACCACGGGTCCTTGGCGCCTTCGTACTGGGCGATCCAACGGTCCCCACCCGGAGCGGCGGCGATGGCATCCAGGGTGGCATCGACGTCGTCCGAGTTGCTGAAGTGGGCTTGGAGCCCAAGTTCTACGGCGAGTTTGGCGAGGTGCTTGAGCTCATCATCGGGGCGGAAGAGTTCCATGTCCACACCCTGCACCATAGTGGCGATCGACTGGTCAGGAATGCTGGGGAACACTTCTTTGCAGAAGTTGAAGAAGTCCAGGTAGGCGATGTAGCCCAGGTTCAGGAACTCGAAGTGGTACTGCCAGTTCTGGTAGGCCAGCTGGATCAGCCGGTCGTAGCTTTCGAGCAGCTTTTCGGAGCCGTCCTTACCCTTGCCGGAGACGATATCCTCCATGGGGACGATGTCCGGAAGCTTGGGAAAGGAGATGGCTTCCATTTCGTCGATAGTGCCCTTGACCTTGACGTGCCAGTCCTTGAGCAGCTGCTCCCAGTTCTGGAAGTAGTGGCCAATCCGCTCGCCAAAGAGGGGCACGCGGGCAGGGATCTGCTCCTCCGGCACCGGGATGGGGGACATGTACAGGTATCCCAGGTGGATACGGAACTCGATGCCGTTGGCGTTAGGGATCATCAGGTGCCGGGCGTTGTACTGCCCCAGGCATTTGACCGCGAATTCGCCGCCGATGGTCTCAAAGGGCTTGAAAACGGTGGGCCAGTGCTGGCTGTCGCAGAACCAGAACTTGGCGTCTTCCTGCTCCTTTAGCTTGTCCTGGAAGACCAGGTAGTACGGGTAGATCTTTTCCCAGCCCTCCGCACCGGCGGGGACCGCGAGCTCGGAGGGCTTAGGGAAGGACTTCAGGGACATGGCGTTCCTTTCAATCGGGCTCAGCGTTGAGCCTTGGTCTGTGGGGCCTTGAGTTAGGGAGTTTTTCGCTTAGACGGAGGGTTTGAGCAGGGACGCGGTGATGCTGCCGAGGCTGAAGCCGCCGGTTTTTGGAGAGGGGCTGGAAATTCCACTGAAATAGCCGCCCGTGCTGACCGTAGGCTGCGGGGCCGGTTTGGAGGAGTGCACGGTTTCCGGGCGGGACTGGAGCAGCAGCAGGTTTTCGCCGTCTGGCAGGTCGGCGTCGAGCGCCCATTCGATATCCTGCGGGCACTTGTAGTGCTTCTCCGCCCGCTTGGCCATCTGGGCGACGGCGCTAAGTTCCGCATCGGTGAGGCTGCGGCGTCCGCGGCGTTCGGCGTCGACCTTGCGTTCTACGAGGCGCTTGGCGCCGACGTCGGGTACCAGTTCCGCGTGCTTGTCGCCGAGGTGCTCGGTGATGACGGTTAAGGTGACCTTAGATCGGAAGAGCAC
>JABBNV010000071.1:0-2874 GCA_019352125.1 Acidobacteriota bacterium
CAGGCCTTCACCGATGCAGTGACGGACCATCAGGAACCGCTGCGGCAGGCGATCTTCACCGAGATCAAGAACCGCACGCAGGAGACGGACCTTTCCGTGCCGAACCGCAAGGACGGTTGGTGGTACTACGCGCGGATGGAAGAGGGCAAGGCCTACGGAATCCAGGCACGAGTCGCCGCCACAAATACGGGTGACCCCGTGGCGGATTGGACGCCGCCCGTTGTTGAGCCCGGCGTGGCAATCCCGGGTGAGCAGATCCTCTTGGACGGAAATGCCGAGGCAGAGGGCAAGCCGTTTTTCAGTCTGGGCGGATTGGCCGTCACGGTGGATGGCAACCTCATGGCCTACGCGGTGGACAACGCTGGGGATGAGCGCTTCACGGCTCGCGTGAGGGACTTGCGCACGGGCGAGAACCTTCCCGACGTGCTGCCTAACATTTTCTACGGACTCACGTTCTCCCCGGACGGCACGGAGCTGTTCTACACGGTGGTGGATGATTCGTGGCGCCCGTACCAAATCAAATCGCACCGCATCGGCACCCCTGTGGAAGATGACGTAGTCCTGTATCAAGAGGACGACGTGGCGATGTGGACCGGCTTTGAGCTGTCCGCAGACCGGAAGTCCTTGATCATCAGCATTGGTTGCTCGGAGTACTCCGAAACGCGATTGCTGGAGTTTGAGCACCGCGAAGCGGGTCTGCAGACAGTGATCTCCCGCAAGGAGCGCATCCTCTACGACGCGGAGCCGTTCACTCTGGAGGGGCAGCGCATGCTGTTGCTCACCCACAATAAGGACGCCGCCAACTCGATGATTTCCCTGCTGGATCCGGCTGAGTTGGCTCTTCCGATTGCCGACCAGCATTGGCGCACAGTCATAGCGCACGACGACGCCGTTCGCATCAATGGCGCGTCCGTCACCGCCACGCACGTGGTGATTTCGCTGCGGAAAGACACGATCGAACGAGTGGCCGTTGTGCCGCTTACTGGAGTGGGCACCGACGCGCAACACCCACTGAGTGAACCCCAGTTCGATGAGGAACTCTTCACGGCAGGCGTCGGCGCCACTGACTATAACGCTCCGGTAATTCGCCTGAGCTACAACTCATTCCTGACGCCGCCTCGCGTGTATGACTATGTGCTGCCAACCGCATCGGCTCCCCAAGGTGAGCTGCTCCTGCGCAAGGAAACGCCTGTTCGCGGGGGCTACTCGCCGCAGGACTACGTTGCGGAGCGGCAGTGGGCCACGGCGGCTGACGGAACCAAAATTCCACTCTCAGTGATCCGCCGAGCCGACCTGGCGAAGGACGCCTCGCACTCCGGGCTGGTGTACGGCTACGGCTCCTATGAGGTCAGTATGGACCCGTCGTTTGCGGTGCCCAGGCTCTCCTTGCTGGACCGGGGCGTGGTGTTTGTCATTGCCCACATTCGCGGCGGGGGCGAGCTGGGCAGGCACTGGTATGAGGACGGCAAGAAGCTGGCCAAGAAGAACACCTTCACTGATTTCGTGGATGCCACGGATTGGTTGGCCACTTCCGGCTGGGTGAACCCGAGCCGGATCGCTGCTCTGGGCGGATCGGCGGGCGGCCTGCTGATGGGCGCCGTCCTCAACCTGGCCCCGGAGAAGTACGCCGCCGTCGTCGCCCAAGTCCCTTTTGTGGATGCGCTGACCACCATACTGGACCCGAACCTGCCGCTTTCCGCGCTGGAGTGGGAAGAGTGGGGCAACCCGATCGAGGATGCAGCGGTGTACCGGTACATGAAGGAGTACACCCCGTACGAGAACATCCGCCCGGTGGCGTACCCCAAGATTGCCGCCGTCACCAGCTTCAATGACACGCGCGTGCTGTACGTAGAACCTGCCAAGTGGGTGCAGGTGCTCCGCGAAATCAGCACGGGCAGCGAGCCGATTGTGCTGAAAATCGAGATGGACGGCGGGCACGGCGGCGCGTCCGGACGCTATGAGGGCTGGAAGACCCGCGCCTGGGACTACGCCTTCCTGGCGGATGCCCTGGGCGCTACGGAACTGCTGGAAACGTCAAAGAGCTGAACCCTGGTAGTCCTCACGAAGAACGGCGTAAACAGCCTCTGACGTCCATTCACCCTTGAGAAACGTGTTGTTCCGCAGGGTGGCTTCGTGGACCATACCGAGTCGCTGACAGACGGCGGCCGATGCCCGGTTACGGGCGTCCAAACGTGCCTCCAACCGGACGAATCCAAGAGTGTTGAACGCGAGTTCCAGCACTGCCGTGGCCGCCTCGGTGGCATAGCCCTTGCCACGGCTGGCAGGAGTGAGCGTCCAGCCAATCTCGCCCACGCGGGCAGGCTCCTCCCGGGAAGCGTCGTCGGACTTGCCGCCGTGGCCCCATTTGAGCGCGATTTCACCGACAAATATGCCGGACGTTCGCTCCTGGAGCGCGAAACTTGCCCAGTCGCCAGCCTGCGCAAAAGGAGCCTCAATATAGCGGGCAATCCGGGCCATACATTGTGCAAATGTCCGCGGCTCATTGAGCAAATACACGGCGGTTTCCGGCAGCGACTGGTACGCGTAGTACGGGCCCAGATCCTCAGCGGCAAAGCGGCGGAGGATTAATCGCTCGGTCAAGAGCGGGTACTCAATCTCAGGCATGAACGCCGTTTCCTCAGCGATTTTGGACGACGGCGGCCGTCGCCTCCGCGATAGCGCGCTCTTCATCCGTGGGAACCACCAAGACGGGGATGGTTGAATCGGCGGCGCTGATCAACCGTGGCTCGCTGGAGCGCGTCTGGTTCGCGTCGTCGTCGAGTGCGATGCCCAGCGCACCGAGTCTGGCGGTGACCAGGGCGCGGAATTGCCAAGAGTTCTCACCGATGCCTGCGGTGAAGACCAGCGCCTGCG
>JABBNV010000071.1:2884-7180 GCA_019352125.1 Acidobacteriota bacterium
GTGGTGGCGCGGGAATCACCGGCATCTGATGCCTCAACCACGGAGCGCATGTCATTGTTGCCAGCCAGCGCCTTGAGCCCGGATTCTCGGTTGAGCATGTCATCGATGGCTTGGGTATCCCAGCCGGCACGCCCCAAAAACAGCAGGATGGCTGGGTCCAGATCCCCGCTGCGGGTGCCCATGACCAGGCCCTCCAGCGGGGTGAACCCCATGGACGTGTCCACACTCTTCCCGCCAGCGATGGCGGTCAGCGAAACGCCGTTCCCCAGATGGGCAATGACCGCGTTGAAATCATCAACCGGAGTGCCCAGAAATGCTGCGGCTTGAGCGGAGACGAATTCGTGGCTGGTGCCATGAAAGCCATAACGTCGAATGCCGTACTCGCGGTACAGCGAATCGGGTACGGCATAGCGCCAGGCATATTCGGGCAGCGTGCGGTGGAAAGCCGTGTCAAAGACTGCCACTTGCGGCATATCAGGCCATTTTGCGGCGATAGCGCGGATGCCCAGCACGTTGGCCGGGTTGTGCAGCGGGGCTAATGGGTTGAGCCGCTCAATGGCCCGCGTGATCTCATTGTTGATCAGTACAGGTTCCCCAAACCGCTCGCCACCGTGCACCACGCGGTGCCCCACAGCGTCTGGCTGGGCGCCGTCGAGCTTGTCTTCCAACTCAGCCGTGATGGACTCGATGGCTGCCGCGTGGTCTGCCGGGCCGCCGCCATTGGGATCGCCAATGCGCTCCACGATTCCGTTGGCACGGACTTCGCCGGCCTCGGTGTCACGCACCTGATATTTCAGCGACGAGGAGCCGGAGTTCACAACAAGCACCAACATTTAGGACTCCTTCTGAGTGTTCGGGGCGGTCTGTGCCTGAGCCTGGATAGCGGTGATGGCCACCGTGTTGACGATGTCCTCCACAGTGCAACCGCGGGAGAGGTCATTGATGGGCTTATTGAGCCCCTGCAGCACGGGCCCCACGGCCACCGCTCCGGAAGATTGCTGAACGGCCTTGTAGGTGTTGTTGCCAGTGTTGAGATCCGGGAAGATGAACACGGTTGCCTGACCTGCCACTGCGGAACTGGGCAATTTGGAGGCAGCAATGGAAGCGTCCACGGCGGCGTCGTATTGGATGGGGCCTTCCACAGCCAAATCCGGGCGAGCCGCTTTGACCAGCTCCGTGGCCCGGCGCACCTCGTCTACGGCAGCGCCGGATCCGGAGCCTCCGGTGGAATAACTCAGCATGGCCACGCGCGGCGCCACCCCAAATTGTGCAGCAGTTTCGGCGGACGCGATGGCAATGTCCGCCAACTGCTCCTCGTTGGGCTCCGGGTTCACTGCGCAATCTCCGTACACCAGGACCCTATCCGCCATCAGCATCAGAAATACCGATGAAACTATTCGCACTCCCGGCTTGGTTTTCACGAATTCAAGCGCTGGCCGGATGGTGTTCGCGGTGGTGTGCGCGGCACCTGACACCATGCCGTCCACCTTGCCCAGATGAACCATCATGGTGCCGAAGTAACTGCCCTCCAGCATCACTTCACGCGCTCGGGCAAGATCAATCCCCTTGTGCGCCCGGAGCCGCTGATACTCAACCGCAAATTCCTCGCGCCAGGCACTGCTGGCCGGGTCCACGATGGCAATGCCACTCAGGTCCACACCGTGCGAAGCTGCCAGTTCCCTGACGTCCTTTTCCGCACCGAGAATAGTCAGATCGCAAACGTCGCGGCGATGCAGAATCTCAGCCGCCCGCAGAACTCGAATGTCGTTGCCCTCCGGGAGCACGATGTTTTTCCGCTGGCTGCGAGCGCGCTCAATCAGCTCCTGCAGGAAGCGCAACGGCGTCATAGTGGCCGGCCGTGGCAACGCCATCCGCGCCAGGAGTTCACCTTCGTCCACGTTGCGCGCCCATGCACCCAGGGCCGCAGCAACTTTGCGCCGTTGGCCGGAGTGAATTTCGCTGCGCACCAAACTGACAGACTGAGCGGTACTAAAGGTGTCCCGTGGGCTGGCAAAGACGGGGAAGGGAGCGTGGGCCAGAAACGGCAATACATTAGGGTCTGGGGCCAGGCCGCCGCTGAGAATCATCCCCGAAGGCACCGGAAATTCCGGGGAGAAAGCCGAAGCCAGACAGGCAACCATGACGTCTGCCCTGTCCCCCGGCACAATCACCAGATCTCCTACTTCGAGCATGTGCAAGAAGTTGCCCACCGTCATGGCGGCCACCTTGATACCTGCCACATCCCGCTCCAGCTCGGCGCTGCCGGCAAGCTGTTGCAGGCTCAGCGCGGCCGCGACTTCAGCCACCGTGGGTCGGCCAATCTCATCAATCTCAGGGATCACATACACGGGTTTGCCGCTGGCGCCCGGACGGATGGCGGTATGCATTTCTGCCATGCTGGCTGGGTCTGCCCGATTGACCATCATCGCCAGCAACGTGCAGCGCGCCGCAGCCAGCTCTTTTCGCGCCACGTCTACAGCATCAGCGGCCTCCGCAGGGGTGAGACCCCGAGCACTCACTACGGCCAGGATGGGCAGCCCCAGGTTATTGGCCAGACGTGCGTTGAGATCAAATTCGACGGCGGCATTTTGACCGGTGAGGTCCGTCCCCTCCACAATCACCACGTCACATTGCGCGGCAATCTGGCTATAAGCGGCCACGGCGTGAGCATCTATTTCCTCCCGTTGCCCTGCCGCAAGCAGGGCCCTGGCCTGGCCCTGGGTGAGCCCTCCCCGGCAGACCTCAGGCGCCAGGTTGTACATGCGGCGCAACATCACCACCGTAGGGTCCTGCTCCGGGTCAGTGCCAGCCACAACGGGACGGAAGAACCCAATCTTGTCAGCGCGGCGATGCAGAGCATCCGCCAACCCCAGCGAGACAAGCGATTTCCCTGATCCCGCCGTGGTGGCGCTGATGTAGATCCCTGTACCCATTTGCGATTCCGCCTTTCGCGCAGCCTACCTCCATCCAAGCAGATCCAGGGCCCTCGCAGATACGGTTTTGCGCTTATGTGATCAGACATCCATTGACAGCACTGCAGTGCAGGGTATTACCTAATGAACATTCGGTCAGAAAAGTCAGGAACTTCTTATGGAGCCTATACATGCCACACCACATCACCCGATGCTCATCACGGACAAGGCCTCGGAATGGATGGGAATTCGCACAGTTGCACTGAGTGACGGGCATGCGTCAATAACCATGACGCTGCGGCCGGAAATGATGAACGGATTCGGCGTGACCCATGGCGGAATGATCTTCGCCTTCGCGGACACTGCTTTCGCGATGGCCTGCAATTCCGTTGTGGACTTTGGCGCACAGACAACCGTCGCCGCAGGCGCTGACATCAGCTTCCTCCGGCCGTCCTATGCGGGGCAAACGCTCACGGCAGAGGCTACGGTCCGGCACCAGAGCGGGCGCAGCGGGCTCTACGACGTCCAGGTCTTCGCTGACGCAAGCACAGATAACGGCGACGACGGCGGCTCTCGGGAAGGCACAGAGCGCACGGTCATTGCCGAGTTTCGTGGACGCTCCCGCACCATTAACGGGACCCCAACGCTACCCACCACCCCGTGAAACGCGAGTGCAGATATCGACGTCAAGAGGGCGTTTTAGCGTCGATATCTGCACTCGAGTTTCCAAAAATTACAAGAGGAATTCGATGACTGAGCAGACGTTAGACGCGGCGGAGACGATGAGCCGTGACGAGTTGGAGGCACTCCAGCTGAAGAAACTGCAAGACACCGTCAAGTACGCCTATGAACGCGTCCCGCTGTATCAGCGAAAATTTGATGAGGCAGGCGTTCACCCAACGGACCTGCGCGAATTGAGCGACCTTGCCAAGTTCCCGTACACCACCAAGGAGGACCTCCGGCAGGAGTACCCCTTTGGCATGTTCGCCGTGCCACAGTCCCAGGTGGCGCGAATCCACGCCAGTTCGGGAACCACGGGCCGGCCAACCGTGGTGGGTTATACCCAGAATGATCTGGACGTATGGTCCTCTCTGGTGGCCCGGTCCATGCGGCTCTCTGGCGTCCGCCCCGAGCACAAGGTTCATGTGGCCTATGGGTACGGTCTGTTCACCGGTGGGCTGGGTGCGCATTACGGTGCGGAAAAGCTGGGCTGCTCAGTAATCCCCATGTCTGGCGGGCAAACCGAAAAACAGGTGCAGCTGATCCTGGACTTTGAGCCGGACGTGATCATGTGCACGCCCACCTACCTACTGACCATCATGGACACCATCCGCGCCCGCGGCGTGGATCCCCGGAGCACCTCAATCAAGTTTGCTGTGTGCGG
>JABBNV010000071.1:7190-9497 GCA_019352125.1 Acidobacteriota bacterium
CGTGGAGCGACGAGATGCGCCAGGAACTCGAAACGGGCATGGCGCTCGACGCCTGTGACATCTACGGCCTCTCCGAAGTGATGGGGCCAGGCGTTGCCGGAGAATCGGTGGAGACGAAGGATGGCAGCCACATCTGGGAGGACTATTTCCGCCCGGAGATCATCGATCCCTTCGACCACCGCACGGTGCTTCCCGACGGCGTTGCAGGCGAGCTGGTCTTCACCACGCTGGGCAAAGAAGCCCTTCCGGTTATTCGCTACCGCACCAAAGACCTCTCCCGGCTGCTCCCTGGCACAGCCCGTCCGAGCATGCGCAGGATGGAGCGGATCACCGGCCGCAGCGATGACATGATCATTTTGCGCGGCGTAAACGTCTTCCCCACACAGATCGAAGAGTTGGCCCTGCGTATTCCGGCCTTGAGTCCGCATTTTCAGTTGGATCTCACCAGGGAGGGGCGGATGGACTCCATGACCGTCAAAATTGAGCCCCGCGAAGGCGTCAGCGACGCGGATGCCGAAGCAGCCGCCGCCCAACTTGCCGCAGCGATCAAGGAACACGTGGGCTCAAGCGCCAGGATCGCTGTCGTCGCCCCTGGCAGTCTTGAACGGTCCAACGGCAAGCTGCGCCGCATCTACGACCACCGCAAACAGACGCTGTAATACATGAATTCGACGCCGGAATCTGCGCTGCTGCATGGCAAACTAGGCAACATGCCCACCGTTGAACCCTCCCTGCGCCGCGGCCGCCCTGGCTACGATCAGGCATCGGTGCTGCGCATTGCCGTGGACGTCTTCAACAGGCATGGCTACGAGGCCACCTCCATGGGAGTGCTGTCCGAAGAGTTGGGCATCTCCAAATCCGCAATTTACCACCACGTGCCGTCCAAGGAAGAGCTCTTGCGGCTGGCCCTCGAGGAAGCATTGGGTGGTCTGGAAGGGACCTTAACGCACGACGGCGCCACCACCGGAACGCCACAGGCTCGCCTTGAGTACGTCCTCCGGGGCACTATCGCCGTGCTGACTGACAAGCTTCCGTTCGTCACATTGCTGTTGAGGTTACGCGGCAATACCGAGATGGAACGCACTGCGCTGACCCGCCGTCGTAATTTTGATCATCGCGTGGCGGAATTGATTAGTGCCGCGCAGGCCGATGGATCGCTGCGGGCGGACATTGACCCGCGCACCATCTCACGCCTCCTTTTCGGCACCATCAACTCCATTGTGGAGTGGTACAAGCCGAACGGTCCGCTCACGCCCCAACAGCTCCAGGACGACATTCTGGCCATCACCATGCACGGCCTGGCACCGTAAAGGACGAGAGATCCAGCACCGTTGACCGAGCCTGTCGAAATCCTCACTCACCGCCGGTCTTGGCCACCAGTGTCAGGACGTCGTAGGTGGCGACGATCTCGTCGTGCTGATTGTGCAGGATCGCGTCCCAGCAGACTTCGCCGTATTCGTCAGTTTCCCGAGGGGTGATCCGCTTTGCGGTCAGGGTGACGCGGAAGGAATCTCCTGCGGCCAGCGGAGTGATGAACCGAAGGTTCTCGAGCCCGTAGTTGGCCAGCACCGGCCCCGGCGCCGGTTCAACGAAGAGCCCAGCCGCCCAGGAGAGCAGCAAATACCCGTGTGCCACAATGCCCGGGAAGAACGGGTTTGCGGCTGCAGCTTCGGCATTGGTGTGCGCGTAAAAGGTGTCACCGGTGGTGTTGGCGAAGGCCGTGATGTCGGCCAGCGTCACCTCGCGCAGCGGCGAGGCAAAGGCATCCCCGATGCGCAGCTCGGCCAGGGACTTCCTGAACGGGTGTGCACCATTGAGGTTTCTGTCCGCCCCGGTATGCCACACGCCGGTGACGGCAGTGAGCATATTGGGCGAACCTTGGATTGCGGTGCGCTGCATGTGGTGGAAGACGCTGCGCATTCCACCGAGCTCTTCTCCGCCGCCAGCGCGTCCGGGACCGCCGTGAACCAGGTGAGGCACGGGCGATCCATGGCCGGTGGAGGAGCGGGCATCCTCTCGGTTGAGCACCAGAACGCGGCCGTGGTGGCCCGCGATGCCAGCCAGCAGCTCACGGGCTGTTGCTGGATCATTGGTGCACACAGTGGCCACCAGAGAACCTGAGCCCAGCGCCGCCAGGCGCACGGCATCGGCCAGGCCCTCGTAGCCGAGCACGGAGGAAACTGGGCCAAAGGCTTCGCGCGAATGCACTTCTTCCGCGGTGGCATCCGCCCACGTCAGCAGCACCGGAGACATGAACGCACCGTCCTCCACCACGCCGTCGGAGCCATCGAGGCGGCGCACGGAGGG
>JABBNV010000071.1:9507-11092 GCA_019352125.1 Acidobacteriota bacterium
GATCATTTCCGCCACAGCAGCCCGCACATCCCGCAGCCGCTCCAGCGAGGCAAGAGCGCCCATGGTCACGCCATCGGCTCGCGGATCCCCCACCACAACGCGCTCCGTCAGGCGCGCACCGATGGCGCTGACGACGTCGTCCTTGCTGGCGTTGGGAACAATGATCCGCCGAATTGCCGTGCACTTCTGGCCAGCCTTGACCGTCATCTCGGTAACCACCGATTTGATGAATGCCTCGAATTCGGGCGTGCCGGCTACTGCATCGGGGCCAAGAATTGCGGCGTTGAGGGAGTCTGTCTCCGAGGTGAACCGGACTCCCCCGAGAGCCACCTGCGGGTGCGATTTCAGCGTTTCGGCAGTGCTGGTCGAGCCAGTGAAGGACAGTAGGTCCCGGTAGTCCAAGTGGTCAACCAAATCCCGTGCGGACCCAGAGATCAATTGCAGCGAGCCAGCGGGGAGCAAGCCGGAGTCCACCATCAGGCGTACTGCGGCAGCGGCAACGTAACCGGTGGGCGTCGCAGGCTTGACAATGGTTGGCACACCAGCGATGAATGCAGGGGCAAATTTTTCCAGCATCCCCCACACGGGGAAATTGAACGCATTGATCTGCACCGCTACACCGGGGATCGCCGTGTAGACGTGCTCCCCCAGAAAGGATCCGTCCTTGGACAGGGTCTCCGCAACGCCGTCAATCAGGATGTTCGCATTGGGCAGTTCGCGGCGCCCCTTGGACGCGAAGGTGAAGAGGACGCCGATGCCGCCGTCAATATCCACCATGGAGTCGATTTTTGTGGCACCGGTCCGGGCAGATTCCGCATAGAGTCCCTCGCGTCTGGCGTTCAGGTACTGCGCCAGCTCCTTCAACTTGAGCGCCCGCTGGTGGAAGGTCAGTTTGGCCAGCTCGGTGTGGCCTGTGGTTCGGCCATGATTGACGACGTCGGCCAAGTCCAGTCCGCCTGTGCCCACCAGGGCAATATCATCCCCCGTGCTGGCATCGCGCACTACGGTTGTCCCACCGGATTCGGGCGTCCACCACGCGTCCTTGACGTAACTGGGAACCGTTTCCACTGAATTTTTCATTGCTGTCGCAGTCATCATTGACCCGTTCTCAATCCCTCGGCGGCTATATACTGACCGCACGTTCAGTAATACGCCCAGCGTACAGTAACCCACCCCTCGAGGAGAACGCATGACCAGCCCGGAACCTACCCCTTGGACCATCACGCTTGGTGAACTCGACGAAAAAATGGGCGTCAAGATTCTGGAGCAATCCGCAGAGCGGGTGGTTGCCACCATGCCGGTGGAGGGCAACAGGCAATCCTTTGGACTCCTGCACGGTGGCGCATCCCTGGCCGTCGGGGAAGCTGTTGGCTCCTGGGCAGCGGTGATCCATGCTTCCACCCTGGGCAAGACCGCCGTCGGCGTGGATGTCTCGGCCACGCACCACAAATCCGCTCGGGAAGGGCTGGTGACCATTACTGCCAGTGCACTATCTCTGGGTCGCACCATGGCCAGTTACGAGGTGGTCATCACCAACGAAACCGGGGAACGTTTGTGCACACTGCGCATTAGCAATCTATTGCTG
>JABBNV010000072.1 GCA_019352125.1 Acidobacteriota bacterium
ACAAACCTTGTCCCACACTGTGCGGTATTCCGGTTCGCCGCTGCCGTATTCGTTTTCCGAGGCGCGTCACCATAAAGGCGCGTGGTTGGTGGAGTTCGACGGCGATGGGTTGGGCCAGGTGCGGGCCGTTGACTGGGCGCCAGAACGGAAGCTGGCCGTCTTGCGTGGTTCCTTGGAGCATTTGCTGACCAATCCAGAGTTTACGTGGGCTGAGGAGGCCTATGTGCAAGCCGTGGTGACGGACGATGAAAGACCGGCACAGGCTATGGAGAGGTTGCGCCAGCGGTTTCCGCTCACATTAGTGCTGAACTTTGAGCCAGAAAATCCGAAGGAGCGCACTGGGATCAGCTACGCCACACGGATTGGCCAAGCCAAAGATTCGCTGGCCTTGTGCTGTGGGTTCATGGAGCACGTGAGGGGTAGACGCACATCAGAGGTTGAAGAAGCGGAATTGGAACGGGTGTTGAACCTGGTCACCAGCACTGCGGTGACTTCATGAGAATTCATCGCTTGCAAATTAGTGCCTTTGGCCCTTTTGCGGCACGGGAATCTGTTGATTTCGATGCGTTGGGGGAGCAAGGGCTGTTTCTGCTCAATGGTGCCACTGGTGCCGGAAAAACCAGCGTGCTGGACGCCGTTTGCTTTGCACTATATGGGAAAGTGCCCGGTTCTCGATCGGACCTGAAACGCTTGCGCAGTGATCATGCAGCGGTGGACGCTGAACCGGAAGTTATCTGCGAGTTCAGCACCGGTGGCAGGCGATTTGAGGTCACGCGCTCGCCTGCATGGGAGCGCCTACGGAAACGGGGCACCGGCACCACCACGGCACAGGCTCAGACAAAACTGCGAGAAAAGACTTCGGCTGGTTGGGAGGTCAAGTCAACCCGTAACGATGAGGCCAGCGTTGAGATTGCTGCGGTGCTGGGCATGACCATGGATCAGTTCACCAAGGTGGTCCTGTTGGCGCAGGGGGACTTTGCCGCGTTCTTGCGGGCCAAGGCGGATGAGCGCGGTGAGTTGCTGCAGAAACTCTTCGGAACCGCTATTTACGCTCAGGTAGAGGAGCAACTGGGGGCGCAAGCACGGGCCGCAGCCGCTGAGGTCAGCGCCAGTACCGCGCAGCTGGAACAGTTACGCAGCACCGCAAGCCATGCTGCGAGCAGTGTGCTTGAGCCAGCAACACTGGCCGAATCAACGGCGGCGGATGCCGCGGAGTATTTTGAACAACTCCTCCAAGCCTTGCGCACGGCCGTCGAGCATCGAGAAGCGCAGCATCAACAAGCGCAGGCAGCAGCACAATCATCTCAGTCAGCGCTCACGACGGCGGAAGAGCTGCGCGTTCGAGCCCAAAAATTAGCGGCAGCTCTGGCAGCCATGGAACGGGTGCGAATCCAGGACCCCGCCCAGCAGGAACGCGTTGCTCAGCTCTCCGCGCATCGTGATGCAGCGGTTCTGCGCAGCGTTGTAGAAACCGCCGATGACTCAATGGCGGCAGCCGCCGCAGCAGCGGATGCTCATTCCGCGGCGGCTTCGGCCCTAGCTGAATCCGCACCCACGCTTCGGCTGGCAGGGTTGGCAGGGTTGGCAGGGTTGGCACCAGCCAGCCCTGTGCTGGATGTAAGCGAACCAACTGATCGTTGGACAGTTGACGAGTTGGATGCAGCCCGCACTCTTCTTGAACATGGCGTCGCGGAAGTTGATTCGGCCATGCCGCGGGAGGCAGAGCTCAAAAGCTTGACAGCGGAAGTAGGCAAGCTGGAGCAGGATCAGGCTAGCCGGCAGCTGGCAATAGAGCAGATCGGGAACCAGCTGGAGGACTTGCGTTCGCAGCATGCGCAAGCCGTGGCTCTGGCCGCCGAACTTGGCACCGTGGCCAGCACTCTGGAGCTGAAGAAAGCACAGTTTCAGCGGGCTCAAGCTGTCTATAAAGCCAGCCGAGACTATGGCGTTGCCGTCGCTGAGGTATCGAGTTGCGAAGCTGCCGTAGTTGCAGCAACCGCTACGGCGCTGACGGCCAAGGAGGCGTGGCTTGCGCAGCGGGAGCACCGTCTAAACCTGGCGATCGGTGAATTGGCGGCAGCGTTGGTTGACGGGGAACCCTGCACCGTCTGCGGAAGTCTGGACCACCCCCAGCCGTCGGATTTGCGCGTCGACGGCGCGCGCGGCGTTGCGGACGAGGACGCAGCGAAAGTAGCGTTCGATCAGGCAGACGCTGCACGGGCCAGCAGCGAAAAAGCGCTGGCGGCGGCGCAGTCTGTGGTTGCTGGCCTGGCTGCTATTGGCGGAGATGTTGATGCGGACAGTGCTGCAGCAGCAGAGGCTGCGGCCCACCAGGCCCGACAAGAAGCAGCGGAGGCCAGCGAATCTCTAGACGCAGCCACCGCGTCCGTCTCCACTCGTGAAGCCGAAGTTGCTGCGTTGGAAGAGCAACGGGTGAAACACCAAACCGCGCTGATTCAATTGAAGGCGACGCATCAGAACGTGCAGCAAAATCTGGCGGCGTTGGCCACGTCATTGGAAACTGTTCGGGAGGAATTTGAAACCCTCGAGGGCAAAGCTGGCGCACTGCAACGTGGGCTGAAGCTCGTTACTGGTGCCTCCAACACGCTGGGTGCTTTGAGCATCGCTCACGCGGTGGTGGATGCCGCCGCGCAGAAGCTCACTGCGGCGTTGGCTGGCTCGTCCTTTGGTGACGCAGCAGCAGTCCACGCTGCCCTTCTTCCCGAGCCATCGCTGGCGAGAATCAGCGAAGCAATCCGTGCCCACGATGAACTGGCCGTGCGAGCCGAAGCTGGGATGGAGGATCCTGACGTGCTCCGTGCCCAACGGGAGAGCGAAAGCGGTCTGGACATCCCTGACTCCGAGGCCGTTGAAGAATTCAAGGTGCGGTTGGCAGAGGCGCTTGCGCTGGCACAATCGGCCAGGGACGATGCACTGGCAGGTGCGCGGTCCCTGCGCGAGGTAGCGGACTTGCAGTCCCGCTTTACCTTCGTCACTGCCGCAGCTGCACCGTTACATCAGCGCGCCACCATGTTGGCTGGGCTTGCTGAAAGTGCGCGGGGCCAAGGGGAGAATTCGTACAAGATGGCCTTGAGCTCCTACGTGCTGGCTGCTCGCTTGGAACAGGTGGCGGACGCCGCGTCACTGAGGCTGGTGACCATGAGCGATGGTCGTTATACCCTGGCCCACTCCGACGCGAAGGCAGCCCGGGGCATGCGCTCCGGACTGGGGCTGGATGTGGTGGATGAATGGACTGGGCTTCGACGCGATACATCCACGCTCTCCGGTGGTGAGTCCTTTATGGCCTCGTTGGCGCTGGCCTTGGGTCTGGCTGACGTGGTGCAACAAGAGGCTGGCGGGCTGGATATTGAAACGCTCTTCGTGGACGAAGGGTTTGGCAGTTTGGATGAGCAGTCCTTGGAACAGGTGATGGATGCTTTGGAAGGCCTTCGGTCCGGTGGCCGTGTGGTGGGGCTGGTCAGCCACGTTGCAGAGATGAAACAACGTATTCCAGTTCAGCTGTGCGTGAGCAAGGGACGCAACGGCTCAACCTTGAAAATTGTGAACACTGGACTGGACAATGTCTAGCACCGCAGTGCCAGCTAGAGCCTCCCGCCACGATGGCCCAAGACGGCGGTAGACTAGAGACGTATTTGGGTTGGGCGCAACGGGTGGGGGGACGTTGCGCGATCTTGGCGACGGATAGCAATGACATCCCCAGAACAACTCACTGACAATTCAAATCTTCCAACCCCGCGCAGTCCCGGCAGATTTGCAATGCTGCCCCAATTGGCTGGCCATTGGTTCATCCCGTTGGGCGTTCTTGCCCGGCTTCCCATGGCGATGTCCATGGTGGGCGTGTTGACGCTGATTACCGCCACGTCCCACTCATACGCCTCTGGTGGATTTGCCTCCGGGGCAGTAGGCATCGGGTCCGCGATAGGCGCCCCCATGGTGGGGTTCCTGGCTGATCGGCGGGGGCAACGCCCCGTATTACTGGTTGCTGCCGGCGTCAATACCGTGGTCCTGGGGCTGTTGCTCTGGCTGGTTGCCGCGGTGCCCGCCTCAGCGGATTCGTTCATGGGCATGGTCCTTGCCCTCAGTTTTGCTCTGGGGCTATCCACGCCACAGGTTGGTCCGTTGGCGCGGGTGCGTTGGGTGGCCATGAGCGAAAGGCTGACGCAACCATCCCGGGGGCAGTTAGTGGGGACGGCGCTGTCCTTTGAAGGAACAGCGGACGAAGCAACCTTCGTCCTGGGCCCTGCGTTGGTGGGAATTCTGGCCAGCTTCATAACGCCTTGGCTACCTCTAGCCTTGGCGGCACTGTTGACGTTGATCTTTGTCTCTCTCTTTGCCATCCACCCCACGGTAAAAACCATTACGGTGACGCACCGAAGTGCGGGAACGCGCAAACTGCAGGGCACTCGCCGATCGCGTGGGGAGAAGCCCTCGGGAACCTGGCTCCGAGTAGCAGTGCCGGTGCTTGCCATGGTCTGCATGGGTACTTTTTTTGGGTCCTCGCAGACCGCGCTGAGCGCCTTTGCTGGAACATTTGGCGCCTCATCGCTGGCCGGGCTGCTGTACGCGGTGATGGGTCTAACCTCCGCAGCTGCCGCCTTGTCCGTGGCCTACTGGCCAGCGAAATTTACGCAGTCGCGCCGCTGGATCCTGTGTGCCGCTCTGATGACGGCCGGATCTCTCCTGCTGCAGGTGCCACACAGCCTCGTAGCTATGGCTTGCATGTTGCTGCTCCTCGGGCTGCCTGTGGGCCCGTTGATGGTGACGGTTTTTACCATCGGTTCCATCGTCTCCCCGCCGCGGTTTTTGGGCACTGTCATGACGGCCCTCGCTAGTGGAATTGTTGCCGGTACAGCGCTTGGTTCCTCGATTGCGGGGCAGCTGGCGCAACAGGATGGGGCAGGGCCAGCGCTGCTGGTGCCCACCGCTGCCGCTGCCGCTCTGTTAGCGCTGGGAGTTGCTGCCGCCGTCGTCACTCGACGTAACGGTACCCAACAGCGAGATGGCGATGTTCCCTGAAATGCCGGAGCCGGCCCTGAATTCCGCGCCCAGCCGTCAAAATGCGTTGACGTATTAGGCAATTTGACTAGCGCTTATGACATGAATGAAAGCGTTCTATCGTTTATGCTGGGCTTAGGTTTGGAGCCGGCGTCGTTGGGGGGCGCCGGAACAACCAGTCCTAAACGCTCACGGCGCACTTAGGACTCCCACTGAACACTGACTCAGCGCGGCCAATGCCAGCTGAGCCTTCTGGGCCGAGGGGCGCATAGCGGGATCGCGTTGAGTCATGGACGTCAATAGCTCGCCCCATTCGGAGCCAAGCCACGCTGGGACCGACGGATCACGCAGCAATCGGGCCAGTGACGATTCAAGAGCGCTTCCCCCGAAGGCCCGGCATCCCGTCAGGCACTCTAGCAGCACCAATCCCAGCGAATAGACGTCCGCGGAGGCATGTACTGGCTCCCCGAGGGCTTGCTCCGGTGAAAGATAGCTTGCCGTTCCAATGGTGACGCCCGGCAGCGTGGCTGTCGCGTCGTCGTTGGTCCGTGCAATGCCGACATCAATAAGCGTGGGGTGAATGTTGGCGCCGGGTAGCGGCAAGAGGATATTGGCGGGCTTGACATCCCGGTGAATCACGCCTTGAGCATGAACGTAACTGAGTACTTCTGCCAGATCCGTGCCGAGCGCTGCAACGGACTCGGGCTCCATGGGGCCACTTTTTAGGTGTTGCTGTAGGTTCGTCCCGCTGTGGAATTCCATCACTAGCAATGGGCGTGGGCCATCTAGCTCAGACTCAACGAATCCGGCGTCCAGAATGGTACACAGGAAGGGATGGCTGAGACGGCTGAGCAGCGCAATTTCTGCGGCGGCCCCGCCTGGGGAGTGCTCCAGGGAGGAGACGGAGAAGATCTTGACGGCAACTGGACGGTCAAGGAGTTCGTCGATGGCGCGGTGTACCGAAGCGGAGGCGCCAATGCCAAGCCGCTCGTAAAGTCGATACCGGTGGAGCAAGAGGGTGTCCATGCTACGTTCCTCGAAACGAGTGGGAAGTGAACGAACGCTGGTTTATGAACACCCTAAACCCGTGGTTGAACCTTCCCTTGTTCTAGCTCCGGAACGGCGTGTCGCCGGCGCCCCATGGGACTGATGGGGCTCCAAAAACGCGGCATTTAGTCTGCGGCAAGGAATTCGATGGCGGCAGTCTTGAAGGCGCGGGAAGTGACAACGTTGATGTGGTTACGTCCTCGTATCTCCTGTTGTTGCGCGTGCGGAGCCAATGCAGCCAGTGCATCCATGGTGGACGCACGTTCGTCGCGGTCACCGGCAATCAATAGCAACGGTTGATTCGGAATGGCCTCGGCAGGGTCAAAGGGTTCACTGGAAACAGCCTCAACCAGCGCCAGAAGGGCAAAAATGTTGTTGGCCGGAAGCGCCTGCGCCATCCTGAGCAGGCTGGCTGTTGACTCGTCAGCAATAGGGGTGCCGGTGGCCAAATAGTTGGTAGCGGCGGCAAGGTCAAAGGCCGCTAGCGGATCCGTGCTGCTGGGGCCGCCTAGTACAACGCGGTGAACCAACTCTGGTTGAGTGGCGGCAAACTCCCACGCCAGTCTGGAACCGAAGGAATAGCCGACGAGGTCAAGACCGCTGGCGGGATCCCCGTTGCGCAGTGGGCGTGCTCCAACGTCCGTGGCCAGCTGCAGCAAGTCTGCGCGAATCCGGCTAGGGGAGTACGCATCCACGTCATCCGGCGCGCTGCTTCGCCCGTGCCCGGGCAGGTCCACCAGGATGATACGGCGGCCAGCAGTCAACAACGCGTTCAACCAGCCAGAATCGACCCAGTTGAGCGCAGAGTTGGAGGCAAAACCATGCAACAACAGGATGGGGCGCAGGCCAGCGTCGTGTTCTGGTTCATGCACTTCCACGTGGAGATGCGGATCCGTGCCTTCTACCGTATGGGCACTGGAGGTTCCATAGTGACGCCCATGTGCTGCGGCAGGTTGAGTCGTCTCGCTCATGACTTGTGCTCCTTCTCCTGGGCCTTGCTTGCTAACCCGCGGCTGCCAGCAGCGGCCTAGTCCTCGTCCGGGCGTGCGGTGAGTCGTACGCGTCGGCGAGGTGCCTCCTCCATTGGCACGGTTCCCACAATGCCCGCCGAATCATCCGGAACGGAAAAAATAATCAGTGGCTCACCAACTTTTATGCTCTGCCCGGGTTCTCCGTAGGTGCGCACCACTCTACCCGCCTGCGGGCTGGGAAGCTCTAGCGCAGACTTGGTGGTTTCAACTTCCACCATGGGCTGGTTTCGCTCCACCTGATCGCCCGGGGCCACCAGCCATTCCAGAATAGTTGCATCAATCAGACCTTCGCCCAGATCCGGCAAGGGGAACGAAATCTCAGCCACGGCGGTGCTCCAATACTCGTTGAATTCCAAAGAGGATGCGGTCAATGTTAGGAATATACTCGTCTTCCAAATCCCCTGACGGGTAGGGAACATCGAATCCGGTGACTCGCTCTACGGGCGCCTTGAGAGTATCAAAGCAGTGTTCGCTAATCAGGGCAGCGACCTCCGCTCCCAGACCAGCAGTACGCGGTCCCTCATGCACCACCACGGCGCGCCGCGTGCGGGTCACCGATTCGGTAAGAGTTGCTTCGTCGATGGGTTTGAGCCACCGCAGGTCTACCACTTCTACGATGATGCCATCTTCAGCGGCGAGCTCCGCAACCTGAAGGCAGCGAGCCACCATGGCACCCCAGGCCACCAGCGTCACATGCTTTCCGGGGCGGGCAATGCGGGCACCCAGCGGACTCTGGGTGGTATCCATGTCAACGGCCGCTTTCTGCCAGTAACGGGCCTTCGGCTCCATGAAGATCACAGGATCGCTGAGTCCAGCGGCGTACCGTAGCAAGCTATAAGCCTGTTGCGGATCGGCAGGGGACACCACCTTGAGACCCGGGACGTGGGCAAACAGGGCCTCCAGGCTTTCGCCATGGTGCTCGGGTGCGCGGATGCCACCAAAACTGGGGACTCGTAGGGTCACGGGCATCGGAAATACTCCGCGGCTGCGGTAATTCATTCTGCCCAGTTGGGTGATGATTTGGTTCACCGCCGGGTACGCGAATCCGTCAAACTGCACCTCGGGAATAGGGTGGAACCCGGCCATCGCCAGGCCCACAGATAGCCCCAAAATCCCGGATTCTGCCAGCGGAGTATCAAAGACCCGTTCCGCGCCGAACTCTTTGGCCAGCCCTTGGGTCACCCGGAATACGCCGCCCAAAGTGCCCACATCCTCGCCCAAAATGAGCGCTGTGGGATCGTTGCGCAGAGTATCCGCCAGAGCGCGGTTGAGGGCTTGCTGCATGGACATCATTTGCTCAGACATGCTCTGACTCCTCTCGCCAGTTGCGGCGTTGCTCCGCTAGTGCCTCGGTGGGCTCGGTAAACACATAATCGAACATCTCGGTGCCCGGCCGCGGCTCCAGCGCCATGACGTCGGCCCGGAGGGTTTCTTCTTCGGCACGGGCCGCGGTCCATGCGTCCGCGATGAACTGTTCGTCCGCGATGCCCTGGCTCAGCAATTTCTCCTTCAAGCGGTCAAGGGGATCCATGCCCGCATCGATGCGCTCGGCCTCCAGAGAGCGGTACCTTCCAGGATCATCGCTGGTGGAGTGTGGGCCACGACGGTACGTCATCGCCTCAATGAGTACGGGGCCAGCTCCGCTGCGAGCGTGGGCCAGCGCTGATCTGGTGGCATTGACGACGGCGGCAACATCGTTTCCGTCGATGCAGACAGAGGCCATGTTATAGCCGGCAGCACGGGCAGCCACAGAGCCGCCCGCCACCTGAGCTTCGGTGGGCAGCGAGATAGCCCACCCATTGTTTTGGACAAAGAACACCACGGGTGCCTTCATGAGGGAGGCGAAGTTCATGGCCTCGTGAACGTCCCCTTGTGAGCTGGCGCCGTCGCCGAAGTAGCTCAAGGCAACACCGGCTCGGCCAGCCAACCGTTCACCGTGGGCCCAGCCCACGGCGTGCAACACGGAACCTGCTACGACGGCTTGGATAGGGGCAAGTCGGGATACTTTGGGGTCGTAGAGACCGCCGTGCCACGTGGCTTTGTGCGTGGCCATGTAAGCCACCATGTCCACCGCCAGCGTGCGGGCAACGCCCATTTCCCGATATGTGGGAAACGCAAAATCAACGGCCTTGTCCATGGCAAAGGCACTGCCCACCTGTGCCGCTTCTTGACCCAGTTCAGGGGCGTAGCCGGGGAGGATTCCTTGGCGTTGCCAGGCCACTGCTGAAAGGTCTAGATGCCGCACCGTAACCATCAGCGTAAAAAGCTGTCGCAATTCCTCTGCGTCGGGCATCCCGGCGTCGTCCACCTGGAAGTTTTGCACCGCCATTGCTGCCTTTCCATTTCAAGTTGTGATGATTCTTCAGTGACCGTAGTCACTTGAGCTCTAGTGTGCAATCTGCAATAAAATGAGCAAACATCTTGTCTCATTTGCTAAGCCAAATGTTGAAAATGATCTACAAATTGCATAGTTCTCAGCTGTGTGCGGCTCCGAATGCGCGTATGCTGGTTTACTGGCGGTGTGGGCACCGCGGGCCGCTCAGTCGTGGCTATTAATCGAGGGAGTGGGAGTTTAGATGAATATTGACCAGCTGGATGGGCGCATAGTTCAGCTCTTCTCCACACAACCGCGGCTTTCGGTGCTGGAAGCGTCAAGGTCTCTGGGTGTGGCGCGGGCAACCGTGCAGGCACGACTGGACAGAATGACGGCCCACGGCGTGATTTCCTCCTGGGCACCGCAGACTGATCCCGCGGCGTTTGGCTACCCTGTGGTGGCATTTTGCTTCATGACTATCAATCAGGATGTGGGCCACGATGCGGTGGTGGCAGCGCTGTCCGCCATTCCGGAGCTGCTGGAGATCCACACCGTTTCCGGTGATAGTGACCTCATGGCCAGGATCGCGGCACGAAGTAACGCGGATCTGCAGCGGGTGCTGGATGCCATTATTGCCACGCGGACGGTGCTGCGATCGTCGTCGGTATTGGCCTTGAATACGCATTTCCAGGGCCGCACTTTGCCCCTATTCAAGGACGCGGCGGGCATTATTGCCCCCTAGGGCTCGCATGGTTTGTGACTGATCCCACTGGAGGCGTATCATTAGTTATAGTCACTGTGACTTTAACACTTCTGAGGGGAGGTGCGGGATGTATTCGATGACGGCGAATGTCAGTGAACGGGCTAAGCAGCCTCCCACGTTAGCCATCTCTACCGTCATCTTTGCCCTCCGGCCCAGTGAGACTTCGGGCAGACCCACCCTGTGGCTGCCACTGGTGCGCAGAATTCGCGAACCGGATCTGGGACTCTGGGCGCTGCCAGGCGGCCCCTTGGTTCAATCTGCAGGACTGGTGGAGGCTGCTGCCAGCAATCTGGCGGACACCACCGGGTTGGTTCCGGAATATCTTGAACAGCTCTATGCGTTCGGTGGCCTGCATCGCTCAACGACTCAACGCGTGGTGTCCATTGTCTACTGGGCATTGGTCCGCCCCACCGCCGCGGCAACGGCGCAGGTGGGCGAAAACGTCCAATGGTTTCGGGCGGACAAGCTTCCCCGGCTGGCCTTTGATCACAATGAAGTTGTTGCCTATGCGCTCTGGCGGCTGCGAAACAAGATGGAGTATGGCTCAATCGCCTACCACTTCCTGGGTGAAAAGTTCACGCTTGCTCAGCTGCGTGAAGTCTACGAAGCGGTCTTGGACAAGGCTCTGGATCCCGCAAATTTCCGCCGCCAACTCAAGGCGACGCGACACATTCAAGCCACAGATGAGTTCCTCACCGGTGGTAAACACCGGCCACCGCGCCTCTACACCTATACAGGCACAGCCAACGTCTCGGGGTATCCCGCCCTGGACGAGCGTGCC
>JABBNV010000073.1:0-1933 GCA_019352125.1 Acidobacteriota bacterium
ACGACGGCACCGAGATGTATCTGGGCGGCATCATGGAACACATTGAGGAGGCGGGAATTCACTCCGGGGACTCCGCCTGTGTCCTGCCACCGATCACCTTGGGCGCTTCAGTCCTGGATCGGGTTCGCACCGCTACGCAGGCCATCGCCGAAGGCGTGGGCGTACGTGGCTTGATCAACATTCAGTTCGCTCTCGCCTCGGACGTCCTGTACGTTCTCGAAGCCAATCCACGTGCCTCCCGGACTGTTCCGTTCGTGTCGAAGGCCACGGGCGTGCAGATGGCCAAAGCCGCAGCCATGATTGGCATGGGCGTTCCTATCGCGGATCTACGCGGCGAATACGCAATGCTGCCAAGCACGGGCGACGGCGGCACTCTGGGCGACGATGCACCCGTGGCTGTGAAGGAGGCAGTGCTGCCATTCAGCCGATTCCGGACGCCCGAGGGTACCGTAGTAGATTCCTTGTTGGGCCCGGAAATGCGCTCCACTGGTGAAGTGATGGGCATCGACAAGCACTTTGACACAGCGTTTGCGAAGAGCCAGGCGGCCGCAAACAACGCACTGCCTACCTCCGGCAGAGTCTTTGTCTCAGTGGCCAACCGGGACAAGCGCTCCGTCATCATGGCCGTCCGGCGCTTGGCAGATCTGGGCTTCGAGATCATCTCCACCGGTGGAACGGCGGAGGTGCTGCGTCGCAATGGTGTTATTGCCACCACCGTGCGCAAGGTTTCCGAAGGCACTAGTGCTGGTGGAGAAGGCACCGTAGTGGACCTGATCAATTCAGGCACGATTGACATGGTCTTCAACACCCCCTCGGGTGGCGAAGCGCGCGGCGACGGCTATGAGATCCGCGCAGCCGCTGTATCCCATGGCCGTCCGTGCATCACTACGGTTGCAGAGTTCAATGTGGCGGTCCAGGCCATCGAAGCCATGCGGTCCTACGAATGGGGGGTCACAAGCCTGCAAGAGCACGCCCTGACCCTGCGGTCGTCGCTCCCCATCGGAGCTGCTTCGCATGCCTAGGGAATCATTTGGTGACAGGCTGGCAGATGCCGTCGCTGCGACGTCGCCTCTTTGTGTGGGGTTGGACCCACACCCCACGCTCCTGAGTGCGTGGGGTTTGAGTGACACGCCCGCTGGTTTGCGAACTTTTTCAGACAGTGTCCTGGAGGCAGTCACCGGGGTGGCCGCGGCCATTAAGCCTCAGGTAGCACTGTACGAGCGGCATGGATCAGCTGGCTTGGCCGTGCTCGAGGAGGTGCTGGCTCGCGCTGCGGAGCGGGGCATGCTGACTATTGCCGACGCCAAGCGGGGGGATATTGGCTCCACCATGGCAGGCTACGCTGACGCCTGGTTACGGGACGGCTCTTCCCTTGCTGCAGATGCAGTGACGTTGTGCCCCTATTTGGGTTTTGAATCCCTGCGTCCCGCCTTTGAGGTTGCGGCGGAGTTTGGTCGTGGCGTTTTTGTTCTGGCTCTCACCTCAAATCCGGAAGGGGCCAGCATTCAACACGTGGGCGGTTTTGATTCAGTAGCCAAGCGAATTGTTCAGGCAGCCGCGGCGGAGAACGCAGGGCAACGTAACGGCAGCGTGGGCCTAGTGGTCGGCGCCACGGTAGGCCAGGCGCTGACTGAATTGGACATCGACCTGGCCAGCTTGAATGGCCCTATCCTGGCTCCAGGACTCGGCGCACAGGGCGCCAACCCGGCGGACATGCGCGCAACCTTCGGTACCGCGTATCCCAAGGTATTGGGTACATCAAGCCGTGGAATTCTGGCGGCGGGGCCTGGAGTGGACACTTTGCGCGAGGCCGCAGAAGCAGTTGGCCGTTCCCTGCGCTAGCAGGGAACGTGCTGACGGCTTGATTTTGCGTCCCCTCTGCGGATAAGTTCAGTGGAACGTCCTGTCCATCACTGCTGTGCGCCCTGAGCGC
>JABBNV010000073.1:1943-9437 GCA_019352125.1 Acidobacteriota bacterium
GACCGCTGACCACCGAGGAGCGAGCGGCGGCACTTGAGAAAGCCGCTGCAGCGCGGACCGCAAGGGCCATGGTGAAAAACAAGTTGAAGATGGGATCCACCTCTGTAGCCGAAGTGCTGCAGATGGGCGATAGTGACGAAGCGATTGGTCGAATGAAGGTTAGTGAATTGCTGGAGGCACTGGCAGGTGTGGGCAGGGTTCGCGCCACGGCCATCATGGACCAAGTAGGGATCGCTTCAACCCGTCGACTGCGCGGACTCGGTGTGCACCAACGCCGCACACTCATAGAAGTTCTGGGGCAGTAGGCGTGGACGTAGCTACTACGGCAGGTTTCCACGGCCTCACCGTGCTGGCCGGGCCGACAGCAGTTGGCAAAGGCACAGTTTCCACCTACATCCGGGACAATTACCCCCAAGTGTGGCTAAGTGTTTCTGCCACCACTCGTCCGGCAAGGCCGGGGGAGCAGGACGGTATTCACTACTTCTTCAAAACCGCGGATGAATTTGATCAGCTGGTGGAGGATGGGGATTTTCTGGAGTGGGCCGTCGTCCATGGGAAGAACCGCTATGGAACTCTTCGCAGCACCGTCGATGCTGCCATAGCTGACGGTAAAAGCGTTCTGCTGGAAATTGACCTGCAGGGTGCCCGCCAAGTCAAGGCAGCCGTTCCCGATGCTCGTTTCGTGTTTCTGGCACCGCCCAGCTGGGATGAAATGGTGCGTAGGCTAGTGGGACGCGGCACAGAAACACCAGAAGAACAGCAACAACGGCTGGAAACCGCTAAACTAGAACTTGCTGCCGAAAAAGAGTTTGACCATACCATCGTTAACGATGATGTTCAGCGCGCAGCAGATGAACTCGTATCACTGATGGGACTCACGCCGCATGCACGCTAGTGCAGCTGCGCAGTTCCAACCGAATTGGAGAAATTGTGGCAACCCCCTCTGAAGGCATCATCAACCCGCCGATCGATTCCCTGCTCGAAGCAGCGGACTCCAAGTACGGCTTGGTCATTTTTGGTGCCAAGCGCGCGCGACAAATCAATGCTTACTATGCTCAGCTGCACGAGGGCCTCTTTGAACACGTAGGGCCACTGGTTGACACTAAGCTCAACGAAAAGTCCCTCTCCATTGCCTTCCGCGAAATCAACGAGGGTCTGTTGGTTTCCACCCCCATCGAAGCACCAGCCGAGTAATTTCCATAACAGGGCAGCAGGGAGCACGAGTGCGCGTTGTTCTAGGCGTAGGCGGCGGAATCGCGGCCTACAAGAGCGCAGTTCTGCTCCGGCTGTTTACTGAGAGTAGTCATGACGTCACCGTCATCCCTACGGACGCTGCCTTGAATTTTGTTGGCAGAGCTACGTGGGAGGCATTGTCATCGAAGACCGTGAGCAATTCCGTCTTCGATCAGGTGGAGAAAGTCAATCATGTTCGGCTCGGCCACGAGGCGGAGTTGATTGTGGTGGCACCGGCCACGGCGGACCTGTTGGCCCGTGCGGCTGGCGGCCACGCTGATGATTTGCTGACCAATACGTTGCTGATGGCGCACGGCCCGGTGCTTTTTGCTCCTGCGATGCACAGTGAAATGTGGGCGAACCCAGCCACAGTGGCCAATGTGGCACTGCTTCGGAGCCGTGGCGTCACCGTACTGGAACCAGCCGTGGGGCGTCTCACCGGGGCTGATTCCGGGCCAGGCAGGCTCCCCGAGCCTGAGCAGATCTACGCTGCGGCCATGGAACTCGTTCAACCAGCCAACGCTAAATCTGCAGCACTGGCTGGGCGGACGGTGACTATTTCGGCAGGCGGCACCCGTGAGCCGCTGGATCCAGTTCGCTTTTTGGGCAACCGCTCGTCCGGAAAACAGGGCGTCGCATTGTCCAAGGCTGCTCTGGCATCCGGCGCTGAAGTGACTTTGATCGCGGGCCATCTGGAGGTTCCGGTTCCCGACGGCGTCACGGTGCAACATATTGAGACGGCGTTGGAACTACGGCAAGCCATGTTGGCTGCAAGTGCCACAAGCGATGTGGTTGTCATGGCCGCAGCAGTGGCAGATTTCCGCCCTGCAGAGGTGGGCACGAACAAGATCAAAAAGCGTGACGACGCTGCAGATCCCGTCATCACTCTGGTGCGCAATCCGGACATTTTGGTGGAGCTGGTTCAGCACCGCAACGCCACGGGGCACCAGCAACTCATTGTTGGATTTGCTGCTGAGACCGGTGACGAACGGGGAACCGTGCTGGAATACGCGCACGAGAAGTTGCAGCGAAAAGGGTGCGACTTCCTGGTGGTCAACGATGTGGCGGCCGGAAAAGTCTTCGGCCGTGACCAGAACGAAGTCACCATTCTCAGCGCCTTCGCAAAGGATGCTGCTACAGCCCCCACGCAAGTATCCGGCTCTAAAGATGACGTGGCATCCGCCGTCGTCGCCGTGCTGGCTGAACATTTCCGGTCCTAGACCGCAAAGATTACCCAGCATTGAGCCAGGCGATAGCCTGGCGGCTAGGTACACACCGAACAAAGTAGAGTAACCACGTGACTATATCGAACCATCCGCTACGCCTCTTTACGTCTGAATCCGTGACTGAGGGGCATCCGGACAAGATCTGCGATCAGATTAGCGACGCAATTTTGGACGCTATGCTCGCCGAAGACCCCAATTCTCGCGTGGCTGTGGAAACCATGGCTACCACTGGGTTGGTTCATGTGGCTGGTGAAGTCACTACGGAAGCCTATGTTGAGATTCCGCAAATCGTTCGCAATACCATCCTCGGTATCGGCTATGATTCCTCTGCCAATGGTTTTGACGGCGCCCGCTGTGGCGTCTCTGTCTCCATTGGTCAGCAATCGTCTGAAATTTTCGACGGCGTCTTCAACCCTCTCGAGGTACGCGACGGTTCGGCTCTCGATGACTACGACAAGCAGGGTGCTGGGGATCAGGGCATCATGTTTGGTTATGCCTCAGACGAGACAGAATCATTGATGCCCACCCCAATTTTCCTGGCACACCGATTGTCAGAACGGCTCACTGAGGTGCGCAAGTCCGGCTTGCTGGAGTACTTGCGTCCCGACGGCAAGACTCAGGTGACCGTTGGCTACGATGGCGACCGCCCCGTGTCGGTAGAAACAGTGGTCATCTCCACCCAGCACGCACAAGACGCCTCGCTGGATCAGCTGCGTCTAGATTTGGCGGAGTTCGTCATAGCCCCGGTGCTGGCGCAATCCGGCCTGGACCACTCAAAAGTTCGGAATATTCTCAACCCGGCAGGCCCGTTCGTCATTGGCGGACCAGTAGGGGACGCCGGGCTGACCGGCCGCAAGATCATTGTGGATACCTACGGCGGCATGGCTCGCCACGGTGGTGGCGCGTTTTCCGGTAAGGATCCGTCAAAGGTTGACCGCTCAGCTGCCTACGCCATGCGGTGGGTTGCCAAGAACGTGGTTGCGGCCGGTTTGGCCCGTCGCGCAGAGATCCAGATCGCTTATGCCATTGGCCAAGCACGCCCGGTGGGAACGTACGTTGAGACGTTTGGCACCGAATCCGTGGATCCTGCTCAGATCAGTGAGGCCATTAACGCCATTTTTGATCTACGTCCGCAAGCCATCATCCATGACCTTGATCTCAAGCGGCCCATCTACGCCAAGACAGCTGCACACGGGCACTTTGGCCGTACGGATCCCGATTTCACCTGGGAAAGTCTGGATAGGGTTCAGGCTCTCAAGGCGTACTTCAACGCCTAAGCTTCGCGGCGTTGAAGCGCCCTGCCTGTGGACAACGAGGGTGGGTTGTCACCCGCTGCGGATACGCTGGCAGCAGTGAGTAATTCTTTGGCGGGAGGGAACGGGTGGCGGAAAACGAATTGGCTGGTGGCTCGCAGCCGTCCCTGCTGCAGGGCTTTGTTTCCTCAGCTGCCCTAGCCCCACAAATTGCCGGGGTTGCAGTGGCCAAGACCCTGCCTATTGCTCGCGTGGTGATCGAATCATCGGTGCCGCATCTAGATAGGCCGTTTGATTATTTGGTGCCAGAAACCCTTGCGCAGCAGGCCATACCAGGCGTGCGGGTCAAGGTACCGTTTGGCGCTCAGGAACTGAATGGTTACCTCACCCACAGGTTGGCCAAATCCCCAGCGGAGAAGTTGGTGCCGCTGCACAAGGTGATCAGCCCCGTTCCTGTACTCACTCCAGCTGTCTTGGCCGCCGCGGAAGAAGTGGCAGTTCGCTACGCGGGATCCGTGAGCGACGTGCTACGCCAGGCTATCCCACCACGCGTAGCAAAACTTGAAGCCGCTTACCCAAAACATACTGCCCCCTTGCGGCTACGCGAGGAAAGTGTCACCGGAGATGGGACGGTAGCCTGTGGTATTGAACCGGACGAGCAACTATTTGTTGGTTACCCCACCGCACCAGCATTCCTACGGCATCTGCGAACCGGTGGTGCGCCGCGGGCTGTCTTTTCTGCGCTGGCAGGGTTTGGAGCACAATCATGGCCGTACCAACTGGCAGCTATGGTGGCTGCCGTTCATGCCTCCGGCCGCGGCGCCGTCGTCGTCGTTCCGGACGCGAGGGATCTTGATCGACTAGAACCCGCCGTGGCGTCCGCGTTGCCGGAGGGATCATTCGTGCGCCTGAATGCGGACGATGGGCCCACGCCACGGTACCGAAACTTCCTTGCGCTCCTATCCGGTTCTGCCACCATAGCGCTCGGCACCCGGTCCGCAGCCTTCGCCCCCGTGGCAAATCCCGGGTTGTTTTGTATCTGGGATGATGGCGATGACAACCACATTGAACGGCGCGCGCCCTACCAGCATGCCCGCGAAGTGCTGCTCTTGCGTGCCAATGCGAGCCAGTCGTCCGTGGTCCTTGCCGGCCACAGCCGAAGTACCGAGGCGCAGCGGCTAGTGGACTCCGGGTGGGCCGCTCCCTTGCATCCAGTCCGCGAGACCATCCGTGCAGCTACCGCCAGAGTCATCAACACGTCGGACACTTTTGAATCTGATCGGGACCCGCTGGCGCAGCTGGCACGGCTGCCTGAGCGGGCATGGCGCACAGCACAGGACGCGCTCAAGCGGGGACCAGTACTGGTACAAGTTGCCCGCGGCGGCTATGCGCCGGCGCTGGCGTGCCAACGATGCCGAGAATCCGCGCGCTGTAGGCATTGCGCAGGGCCTCTGTTGGAGCGCAGTGCATCCACCGGGTCTCATTCCACAATTCTGTGCCGCTGGTGCGGCACCATAGAGCCCACTTTCAGCTGCCAGCACTGCGGTTCAACCGCGCTGCGAAGAACCGTTACAGGTGCCACCCGCACGGCCGAAGAACTCGGTAAGGCATTTCCAGGTACCACGGTTATTTCATCCACGGGGGATCACGTTCGAGCTACGGTGCCGGATAGGCCTGCTTTGGTGGTGGCTACCGTGGGGGGTGAGCCCGTGGCGCCAAAGGGTTACGCAGCTGCACTGCTGTTGGACGCTGACGCACTGCTCCGGCGTGAATCCTTGCGGGCTGGCGAGGCGGCCCTGCGGCACTGGTTCAACGCCACAGCCCTGGTTAGGCCCACAAATCAGGGTGGGGTGGTGGTCTTAGTAACTAGTGCCGCAGAGATCCCGGGATATTTGGTGAGGTGGGACCCGGCAAACTTTGCCGCCCGCGAACTGGCAGAACGCACTGAACTAGGCCTCCCGCCTGCCGTTCGGATCGCATCCCTGACTGGGTCGGAGGCAGGGGTAGCCGCGTTTATGAAGGTACTGAATCCGGGATCCGAAGTAAGGGTCGTAGGGCCCACTGTGTTGCCAACCTATCGGGGATCGGAGGAGCCACCGGAAGTCCGCAGCCTGCTGTTCTTCTCTTTCGCCCACGGACCGTCAGTCACCGCGCATCTGCGTGCCACGAAAGCGTCGCTGTCCGCCCGAAAATCCGTCGATTCAGTCCAGGTGCGGGTGGATGGGGTGGACGTTCTCTAAAGTTGTCTGATTGGTCAGATATCCATTACACAATCGTTCCACCGCGTGCCTGATTTGTTAATTACGCCACAGCGTACCGAGCTGTTGGCCGGAATACCGCAAGGACGCACACTGTCACCAGCAGCTCAGAGCGATACTGCGGAGCCAAAATCTAAACGACACCTTGGCCCGTGGGCTTGCTCTTTGCCGGAATCGGCTCCGGATGGCTATTTGGCCTCTGCTATGCGGAGCTGGGGTCCCATGTACCCCATCTCTGGCGGCGTGGCGCGCTACCCTCACCTCCTCTGGGGCTCCTTCCCAGTTATTCGTTGGGGTTCATCATCTGGATTTCCTCAGCCGGAGTATCAGCCATTGAGGTCGAGGGGTACTCACTTACGCCACCAAGTACGCATCTCGTGCTGACCCGCATGTAGTCAATGGCGAAAAGGTACATACCCTGACGCCGTGTGGGGCTGCTGTCGGACGTCATCCTGATGGCCGTTGTGTGGTCATCAACTACTACGGGGTCAAGCTGATGACGCAAATCAGCAACGTCTTGATGTGGTGGAAGCTTGCCAGCATCTTGTTGGTAATTGTGGTATTTCTGGTCACAGCCTTCGGCACCACAAGGATAGGCAGCACGGATATCTCCACGTCCTTAGGCTTCGCGTCCAAGGGGCCGACAGCCATTTTCACAGCCGTTCCGACAGTGGGAATTACTTCTTCCTACCTTGGCTTTCGGCAGGGTATTGAGCTGGCATGTGAGTCTCAAAATCCCCAACGAGATATCCCGCTGGCCATTATTGGCTCGGTAGCCACCTACGCATTGTTGCACGCGGCAAAATCGTCTAGCGGCGCCAGGGGTGAGCGGCTCAGGGCTTGCGGGTCCGCGAGGCCTTAATCTCCTGGGCCACGGCCAACAGCTCCCTGGCGGAGGCCGCCCAAGAAAACTTTGCCGCTTGGACCACCGAATCTGCGGATTTGGTGCCCCAGACCTGTGGATCCGCTAGCGAGTTAACAACGGTGACAAAAGTCTCAGGTTCGTCCGCTGGCACATAGACGGCTGCGGTACCACCCACCTCACGAAAAATCGGCGTATCGCTAACCACCACGGGAGTCCCCAGAGACATTGCCTCCACCAACGGCAACCCGTATCCCTCGGCTTTGGAGAGCGTAACCAGTGCCGTGGTGCGGAGCAACAGCTCTTGGTATTCCTGATCCGTCACACCATTGTGGAACGTTACGTGAGCGCCGGATGGTATGCGGCTCTCAAGCTCCTTGCGGCGTTCGGGGGAAATCTTGCTCAACAGGTGCAGCGTGAACTCGGGAAGCCCTGCCATGCCAGCAATGAGAGTCTCCACATTCTTGTATGGCATAAACGAGCCCATATACAGCAGTGTCTTCTCTGGCGTCATAGAGCTATCCCGTGGCGTTGACCCACTCTGCGGAGCATTTCCGATAGTTCGAATGGGTTGATGCGTCAGCCGGTGCTTCTTCATTAGGCCCTCGGTGGTCTGCTTCAGCTCAATCAGGGAATTTATACCACGTTCACTCGCTCTGTCA
>JABBNV010000073.1:9447-10896 GCA_019352125.1 Acidobacteriota bacterium
GCCGGTGCTTCTTCATTAGGCCCTCGGTGGTCTGGCTGATGGTCGCAACAACATCGGCCCTGTTAAGCAGCACTCGTTGGGGCCAGTACGCCTTGTGGTAGAGCCGCCAAAGCACCCGCACAGGCGCCGGGAGGAAGCCCGGCGGAGTGGGGTGCTGGTAGTAGATCAGGTCATGCAGGGTGAGGATTAAGCCATACTTGCGACCCCAACTTCCCATGGTTTGCATAGGGCAGAACACCACATCCGGTTTGAGCTGGTTCACCGCCCGTGCCACCAGGAACTCAGCTGGGCTTAGTGGGCTCGAAATCATCACATAGGGAACTTCCGGCAGCAGCGCCAACTGGCGCGTGTCGCTGATCAGCATAGTTACCTCAGCATGAGGCGCGACGGCGGCAATCAGGCTGGCGCCGTAACGGCTAATTCCGTCGTGGTGGTCGGTGCGGGTAAAGCGCGCATCAATTACTAGGCGCAGGGGTGCATCGGTCAACGGGGGTGCCTCGCAAGAAAATCGATGATGGCAGACGCTGCGGGAGCTGGCGTCTCGTAGTGAATCAAGTGTCCGACGTCGGAAATCACTACCAGCTCAGCGTCTGGCAACTGACCAAGCAACACCCGCTGAGAGGGGAGCGGGGCAATCTCGTCCTTGTCTCCAGCAATCAACAAAACTGGAAGATTCAGAGCGGTGGCCACCTGACGAACAGTGCCGCCGATCGAGGCGCGAAAGGCCTCGAGCAGCATCTCCCGATTCGCAAATCCGGAAAAATATGCGTTGTGCTGCCCATGGATGTACGACAGCAGTTGACGATCCTTGGTTTTAGCCATCGTGACGGACATAAAGTAAACAATCAGCTTGGACCGCAGCAATGCATTCCCGGCGGAAGACGGAATTTTGGCGGCGGCCAAATAGTAGAACTCGGCCAGCTTGGACAGCACGCCCTTAGGCCCCTCCAACGCTGGCGCCGCAATGGGGTTGATCAGAATGAGTTCCGAAATGGCCCCGGGATGTTCTGCGGAAAAATAACTGGCCACAATGGAACCAAACGAATGTCCCAGGAGAACAGTCTCCGTGCCCAAGGATGTTGCAGCCATAAAGTCCGCCACAAACTGGGCATAATTCTCTATGCTGTGTTCCCGATCTGTGAATGCCTCGGATGCCCCAAAGCCTGGCAGGTCCGGCGAGTAGATCTCCATGTTCGCAAGTTCTTCCACCACTCTGGCCAGCCCATGATGGTCCCCGCGAAACCCGTGAATAACCAACACCGTACGAGTTTGTTCGGTGCGCACCATAGGCTCGTAGTGCCAGTAATGCACCTCAACCCCGGAAATTGTTCGGGTGTCCTGGGACTCCCGCCTGGCCAAGTCAGGGGCTATGGGCAGGGCGTGCACTGATGCTTCTGTCATGACGTGGACTAGTTCACCTTCAGGGGGTCGGAGCCGGATCGTAAACCC
>JABBNV010000074.1:0-1212 GCA_019352125.1 Acidobacteriota bacterium
GCTGGGGTTGAAGAAACGAGCGGCGGTAGCGTTGGGTGACGGGATCGCTGGAGGTTATGGCGACTACTGACGCCGGGTGGTCGTGACCACTGGCGCTTGGTCGCGGCGCTGGGAAAATTTTTGCCTAAGCCTGGGATTACCCAGCAAGCAACCCTTCGAGACGCCAGTAATTCCTGGCCCTACGGAGTGGCACCAACACCCCGCACTTTAGCGCCGATGATACGTGCATCACGCTCAAGAACGTTGATCAACGGCGGCCGGGAAACGGTTGGATCCAACGATCGGGTCACCAGACATAGGCACTTTGATGCAAGCTTCCGTAAAGGAAATGGCCCTGTGCCTTCACCGCGCTCCTGTATCGTTCGTTCAAAGACTCGATCGCGTTGGTCGAGCAGATCACGGTGTGGATTTCCATTTCGCACTCCGAGAATGGGACGAACTCCTCCCAGGCGTTCTCCCAGGGCGCACGATCGCCCCATATTTATTGCCTCAGCGCTCCGCCGGCTCTTCAAACGCCGTCTGCGCGGTGGGCAGCATTCGGTGCCGTATAAATCGGCAACACGAGCCCGTTTGAGGACGTCCCAGTCCTACACGCCACGGTTCTTGATAGCGGTGAGCACACTCTACTGGTAACTTCGCGCCCTTGGCATAGCGGGAACGAACCAGCTCACGGGGCGGCATCGGCTTCGGCGGTATCCTTCTTTTTCGCAGTGGTAGCGCTATTTTTCGCAGCATCCAGTGTCGCCGTCAAAACGGCCCCTTCCCGCCAAGCTCGCGGTTATTCCTGTGACCCTCATCCTGCTCGGCACTTTAATCTCGGCGCGGGGCAGGGGGCTGCGCTGGTTGGCCGGGCTGCTCGCTGCGGCCTACGCAACACCGCTGGTCATGTGAGCGTCGCGTTCGAACCCTGCCCCAAGATTGACGACGGACATGGGCCCGGTATGCCTCTGACTCATCGTCGCAGCGGCGACCGTGGCCGCCCCAGGGTCTCTAGGCGCCGCAAGCGTTAGGCCCTCTGCCCACACTGATTCGGCACGCCCGGCTTATCCGCCGGAGGTGCCGTTCTGCGTTGGAAGCCACTGCTGGCCCGAGCTGACGACTCGAAAAAGGGCTTGTGCTGCCGAGCCGTCGGCGGCTACCTCAATCGGGGACGTCCGCCAGGAGATGCCAATTTCTCGAGTTGCCGTGGCATCCAGAATCGGTAGTTCCACT
>JABBNV010000074.1:1222-4127 GCA_019352125.1 Acidobacteriota bacterium
AGTTCCACTACGTCAGGCGCGCTGGGGATGGCAGGTGGCAGGACTGCCACACCAAGCCCCGCGGAGACGAGGCCTCGGAGGGTTTGGATGTCTTCGCCTTCAAACGCGGGCGCGGTGTGAATGCCTGCCTGATCGAGGATTTTGTCCACCAGCCCACGCAGTCCGTACTCTTTGCGCATGGCAAGGAGCGGTTCCCCTGCCAGTTCATTGAGGCGGATGCTGCCCCGTTTGGCCCACCTATGGTCCAAAGCCACGGCTAGCACCAGGGGCTCGGCGTAGAGCCGCACTGTTTCGATGCCGGGGGCCGGATCATGGGGCGGGGACAACAGCGTGAAGTCAACGCTGCCCGTATCCAAGGTTTCGACGCAGTATTCCCGAGACCCTTGGTGGAGTTCAAACCGCGTGCCGGGGCGATCCGCCAAGACGGCGTTCAACAAGGCTGGAACTACCGTCCGCCCCAACGTGTGCTGGAAGGAAATGCTCACGGTGTTCGCCCGTGCCTCCGCGTGATGACTAGCGGTCCTGAGCCCGAGTTGAGCGGCGGCTACCGCTCGCTGCGCATGCGGGAGTAATTCCATGGCCTCGCTGGAAAGTTGGACGCCGCGCCCTTTGCGAAGCAGCATAGGTGCGCCCACATGAGCGGACAGCCTCGCCAGTCCGCGGCTTACGGTGGGCTGCGGGACGTTCAATTCATCCGCTGCAGCGCTCACTCCTCCTGTATCCGCCGTCGCCACTAGATAGGGCAAGTCCGCCAGGACTTCGCGTAGCGCGGCTGTGGCTGGCTGGCGGTTTGGCGCCGATGCATTCATATCAAAATCGTATGGTACGCGACTCATGTTTGCATTAGTGCTATGCATTGAATCCGCTTAGCGTTGAGTTGTGCCTGAGATCAGCCGTATTGAAAGTCCGCTCGAATCCTCGTGGAGCGGGTTTCACCGCGACACGAATGAATACCGTCGTATCTTGCTAGCCTTGTTTTTCGGTGGAATTGGCACGTTTGCGCAGTTGTACTCGCCGCAGGGGATCCTGCCACTGGTTGCTTCCTCGCTCAATGTCACGGCTGATCAATCGGCCTTGTTAATTTCAGCGGCGACGCTTGGATTGGCCGTCGGCGTGGTTCCTTGGTCAAAGTTCGCAGATAAGATCGGCCGCCTACCCGCAATGAAACTGTCGCTGATCGCCGCGTCGGTTTTTGGCTTTGCCGTGGTGTTGTTCCCCAGTTTTTCCGGCATGCTGGTGATGCGGTTCTTCGAGGGTGCGGCGTTGGGTGGGCTGCCAGCACTGGCCGTCACGTATTTACAAGAGGAAATTCATCCGCTACACACCGCCGTTGCCGCGGGTACGTACGTCTCCGGCACCACCATAGGCGGGTTGCTGGGCCGGGTGGTTTCAGCGCCCATCGCTGCGTGGCTGGGCTGGCGTGCGGGCGTGGCGACCGTCGTCGTTCTTGCAGCCTTGGCCACGCTGGCATTCCTGCTACTGGCACCGGCGGCGCGCGGTTTTAAGCTCAACCCTGCCGTGCCACGCTTTTCCACCCTGCGTTTGGTTGCCACTCACCTGCGCTCGCCCGGCATGTTGGCCTTGTTTGCTCAGGGATTTTTTCTGATGGGCGGCTTTGTCACTATCTACAATTTCCTGGCCTTCCGGCTGCAGGGAGCACCATTCGGACTCAATACCTCAGCTACGTCACTGCTCTTTCTAGCCTATCTGGCGGGGACATGGTCCTCCCGCCGTGCGGGGCAGACAGTAAGCCACTTCGGGCGGCAGCGCGTGTTGTTGGCGTCGATCGCCATCATGATCATGGGCGTTTTGCTGACGCTTGCTCCCGCTCTACCGGTAATCATGCTGGGTTTGGTGGTGATGACTATTGGTTTCTTTGGCGCTCACTCCATTGCCTCGGGGTGGACCGGCGCACGGGCAACGGTGGGCCGCGCACAGGCCACATCCTTGTACACCTTGTTCTACTACTTGGGGTCAAGCATTTTCGGCTGGTTGGGCGGCATGATATTCAGCAAGGCCGGGTGGGGCTGGACGGCCGTTTCAGTGACTCTGCTATGCCTGATGGCTGCAGCGGCCGCGGCTACGGTCACTGGTCCAAATGGGTCAGCGGAGCAATCCAACGGTGCTGGGGCCGCAGCGAGGTAATCAGGGGGCGTTACACCAACCCGATTCAAGGCTGTTTAGACACCGTGCTTTAGCGACGCCTAGGAGAAGTAGTAGCCCGCCTGCAGATCGTCCAGGAGTCCAGCACGCCTGGGCCGCCAGCCCAACAGTTTTTGCGTCACGATGCTGGATGCGCGTTGATCCTGCGCCAGGGTACCCGCTAAGGAACCAAATTCCGTCGCCGTCACCCAATTCAGGGGCAAGCTGAGCTGGGCGGAAATCAGTGCTGCGATGTCTCGGACGGCAACGCCCTCATCCCGCACCGCGTGGAGTACGGACCCGGCGGGGGCTTTTGCCAAGGCGATGCAGATCAGGTTGGCCGCGTCATCCACGTGAACCGCCGCCCACCGGTTAGTACCATCGCCAACCAAGCCGGATATGGCCCTCTGCTTGTTCAACGCGATGAGCCGGCTCATCAGCCCATGTGAATCGCCCTCGCCATGCACAGCAAGTGGCAGACGGACCAGCACGGACCTCACTCCCCTGCTGGCTAGTTCCCGATTTGTTGCCGCCACATCTGCGGCTCCACCGTGAGACTCATCGGTTGCTCTTCCGTTAATCTCAGCTACGGGCGCTGCGTCCGCCTCGGTGACGACTTTGTCTGAAATCTCCGGTATTCCGGACACGGTAACCAGTGCCTTGTTACTGCCTGCGAGCGCTGTTCCGAGTGCCCCCATGGCCGCTGCTTCCTTATGCGTAGGTTCCAAAATGTCATCGGCGTGGGCCAGGTGCGCTACACCAT
>JABBNV010000074.1:4137-10669 GCA_019352125.1 Acidobacteriota bacterium
ACGTCCATATTCGTCACATCGCCTAAGACAGCCAGCGCACCCATGGCTTCGAGCATGGCCGCAGCGGCTTTGGAAGGCGCTAATCCAAGCACCTCATTGCCCGCATCGACTAGCTGCCGCGTCACGGCCGAGCCAATCCAGCCGGTGGCCCCGGTAATGAACACACGCATGATCTACTCCTGACCTACAGTCACTGATATTTGCTGACAACGCTGGTATGCAAGAGGACTCTGCCAGCGCAATGATCCAACACTTGCCAATCCGGCAAGAAAAAGTGCGACGCCGGCCAGCGCGGCCTACGCTCAATCATGACCTCACACGCACTCCACGATGCACCACACACGGCATCAGACCACGCATCCTCTGCCCATGAGCCCCACACCGCTCACCGCCACGCCGGCGATCACGATCTCCCAGAATTGCTTAACCTCGATGCACGGGTCATGGCCCCCACTAACGCGGCCATTATGGGTTACGTCCATGCCCAAACGTCCGGATCCACAGTACGCCGAATTCTGGATGTGGGTGCTGGTACTGGCACTGGCGCCATTGCCCTGGCCCAGCAGTTTCCGCAGGCTGAGGTGGTAGCCCTTGATATTGCTGAGGATATGCTGCGCGAGGTTGAGCGACGGGCCGCTGCGGACGGCGTCGGCGCACGGGTGAGCGTTCAGCAGGTGGATCTGAACGGCAGTTGGCCGGCTCTGGGCCACTTCGAACTGGCTTGGGCCTGCGCATCCATTCACGAGTTAGCGGATCCCGACGCTGCATTTGGCAAGCTGCTGGCCCTCCTGAACCCGGGTGGGATGCTGGCCATTACGGAGATGAGCGTCACCACGCGATTCTTCGCTGGTACGGCGGATAGTGAATTCGAGGAACGGCTCCACACGGCTCTGGCACCGCGAATCGTGGGCCACAATGACTATCCGGATTGGACCGTCAAGCTAACCGCGGCGGGGTTTACCAATATTGTGAGCCGGACGTTCGTTGCAGACCGTGCTCTCGGTGACGATGCCGCTGGTGGCAGGTACGCGCAGGCATACCTGAAAAAGATTCAGCCATACGTTGCAGGGCAGTTGAGCTCGGCAGACGCGCAGCGTCTTGCCGCGTTAGTGTCCGACGACGGGGAAGCCAGCCTGCGTCGTCGTACTGATTTGAGTCTTGACGCCCTACGCCACACGTGGTTGGGGCGCAGGCCCTGATCTGAAACACCTCTGGCCGACGGGCTGCCTAGCTGATTCACTGGAAGGGCTGGCTCGGTGAAACCCCAAGCCCTCTGGCTCAACGGTGGAAGGCGAGACAAATGAAGATTGTTGTAGCTGGTGGAACAGGTACTGTGGGGCGCCATGTGGCGGACGTGGTTCGTGAACGTGGGCATACAGCCGTTGTGCTGAGCCGTGCCACCGGAACTGACCTGGTTTCCGGCAAGGGGATGGCCCGCGCGTTGGAGGAGGCGAATGCTGTCATTGACGTTACCTCGGTGAAGACGCAATCGGCCAAGGCCTCGGTGGCGTTCTTTTCCACCGTCACGCGGAACCTGCTCAACGCGGGGCGCGCGGCCGGGGTTCATCACCATGTGGCACTCTCCATTGTTGGCAGTAATCTGGCCCCGTATGGCTACTATGCTGGCAAGGCCGCTCAGGAACACTTGATCAGCAATGGAAACGTGCCCTGGACGATGCTGCGAGCCACTCAGTTTCATGAATTTGCGCAACAAATTTTCCGTCGGTTTACCGTGGGTCCAATCCATGTGATTCCGGTGATGAAGTGCCAGCCCGTCGCTGCGCGTGAAGTGGCGGAGCGGCTTGTCACTCTGGCGGAAGGCTAGCCGGCGGGGCTGACCAGAGACCTTGCCGGACCGGAAGTCCTCACCATGGCAGACATGGTGCATGGTTACGCCGCCGTCAGCGGCCGTCCTGGCAGGATTCTGGAGGTGCCGCTGCTCGGTGGATTCGGCAAGGCGATGCGGGAGGGGACGTTGTTGGCCACTCCGGAAGCAGAGCGAGGGCGTCAAACTTTTCAGCAATGGCTGTGGAGATTTTCCGGCGGGGCAGCATAGCTCAGCGTTCAAAGCGTGAAAAAATGGCGTATCCAACCTGAGGAATAACGTGCACCAGCAAACTGCAGAAGCAGCCCCCGTCCGCCAGCTCGAGTGGTTTATCGGCGCTTACGCCGCTCTGCCCTCCGGAGAGTGGGACCGTCCGTCTGAGCAACGGTTGTTAGCCAGCTACAGTGCGGCTCCCGAATTTCGCGGTTGGGAAGTCCCTTTTTCTGCAGAGCTTCACGCGCACGACCCGGAATGGTTTCTGAAGCAGTTGGGTGATGAGGCTCAGCTGGTCATCACTATGATTCCGGTGTTCATGAACCGGCTTCAGCAAGATCCCATGCTGGGCCTTGCTTCAAACGACGACGGCGGGAGGCAGCGCGCCGTCGCATTAGTTGCCGAAGCTCGCAACTCAGTGGCGCGAGTGAGTGAAGCCCTGGGGCGCAAGGTGGTACGCGCGGTGGAGCTCCATTCCGCTCCTCCCGCTGGCAACGGCAGCTCCGCCTCACACCTTCGCAAATCCCTCCAGGAGATTGCCGGGTGGGACTGGTGTGGTGCAGAACTGCTGCTGGAGCACTGTGACGCGGCCGTCCCAGGCGTGCCCGGGTCCAAGGAATTCCTACCGATCTCCGAAGAAATTGAAGTTCTCACCCAGTTGCGATCTCAGCTGCCTACCCAGCTGGGCATGGTCATCAATTGGGGCCGATCCGCCATTGAGGGGCGCAGCGCCCAAACCGCCGTTGATCACATCGCGGCGGCCAAGGCCGCTGGTGTGCTGCGCGGGGTAATGTTTTCCGGCTGCTCGGACCAGGACGGCGCATGGGGCCCCGCTTGGTCAGACGTGCACCTGCCGCCAGCCCTGGTTGCCGGTCCTAGCGAGACGTCCCTACTGACCCTTGAGGCCATCAACGCGGCTATTCAGGCCATCGGAAATCCCGCCGAGCTGTCCGTATTCGGCCTGAAGATTTCCCCTCCCCCCGGATCCTCGCTCGCCGAGTCCGAAGCCGTGCTGGGACAATCCAGCGCGGCGATTCTAGGTTCGGCTCGGCAGGCCTGAGCGTTCGTCCACACGTGTGGGGTCCCCGGACTCTGCGTGCTTGAGTGGGGCCTGCTATCAGTATTCGAACACCAGCCGGGCAACGACGTCGCCCGCCAATACCTCAGCTATGGCGTCATTGACCTGCTCCAATTTGCGGGCCTCGGCCACTATCCGCGTGTGGCCAGCCGCGTGCAGGGCGAACACTTCGGCAAGGTCCTGACGCGTACCCACAATGGATCCGATGATCGAGAGACCCTTGAGCACTGTCTCGAAGATGGAAATGTTCATTTCTTGATCTGCAGGCAGTGCGACGCAAATAAGCCGGCCACCGCGTGCAAGCGAGGCGAAGGCCTGTTCAAAAACCTTCGGTGACGCAGCCAGCACCACGGCAACGTCTGCGCCGCCAAGACCTTGAATGGCGGCCACCGGATCCACCTCCGCAGCGTTGACCAAGTGCTCGGCGCCCAGCTCGCGGGCGGCCTCAAGCTTGGCTTCCTTAACGTCGACGGCGATGACGGACCCACCCATAATGCGGGCGTATTGCACAGCTAGGTGGCCCAGGCCGCCGATACCGAACACTGCTACGCGCTCCGTGGGAACCACGTGAGCCACCTTGAGTGCCTTGTAGGTGGTCACACCGGCGCAGGTGAGCGGTGCGGCGTCCATAGCGCTGACGCCATCGGGCACCGGCACTACAAAGCGCGCATTTGCCACAGCGTATTCGGCAAAGGCGCCGTCCACGGAGTAGCCACTATTGTGCTGCTGTTCGCAGAGTGTCTCGCGCCCATCAATGCAGTAACGGCATTCACCGCATGCATAGCCAAGCCACGGGATAGCCACCCGCTCGCCGACGACTCGGTTGCTCACGCCCTCCCCCAGCTTTTCCACGATGCCCACGCCCTCGTGACCGGGAACAAAAGGCGGCTGGGGTTTAACGGGCCAGTCTCCTCGAGCCGCGTGAATGTCCGTGTGGCACAGGCCGCACGCTTCGAGGCGAACAAGCACTTCGCCCACTCCGGGCTCGGGCATGGGGTATTCCTGAATTTCAAGAGCAGCATTAAATGCCGACACAACTGCAGCTTTCATAATGGTTCCTTATGTCTGTGCTGAATCGCTCTGGACCGGCGATGACCGGACGGGGTGCGGAGGTTGTCCCCCAATCTGATCGTGGCATCCATCAGCGCCACCAACACAGGGCCAAAGGTCCCCTAGTGTGGGAATCAGGCCCATAAGTCCGGCCTTCAGGGCAGAAAGGGTGTCTGTATAACCAGGCAACAAAAAAGCGGAACATCTACGTTGAGATGCTCCGCTTAAGTGTCGGGCTGACAGGATTTGAACCTGCGACCCCTTGACCCCCAGTCAAGTGCGCTACCAAGCTGCGCTACAGCCCGAATCAGTGATTCCATGTGTTCCGTTGCCGGAAGAACCACCTGAAAGAGTTTACCGTAAAAATCCGCTCTCACAGACCACCGGCACCCTCAGCCCGCAAGGTTATTTGTTCTTGCCGCGCTTTTCGCGCACGCGCATGCTGACCTCAATGGGTGAACCCTCAAAACCAAACGTTTCGCGCAGGCGGCGGGTAATAAACCGGCGGTAACCCGGGTCCAGGAAGCCGGTGGTGAACAGCACAAACTTCGGCGGGCGGCTGGATGCCTGAGTGCCGAAGAGGATGCGCGGCTGCTTGCCACCACGGACGGGGTGCGGGTGCGCCGATACCAGCTCGCCCAGGAAGGCGTTCAACCGGCCGGTAGGAATGCGCTTGTCCCAGCTCTCCAACGCCGTATCCAGCGCGGGAAGCAGCCTGTCCTTGTGCCAGCCTGTCTTGGCCGAGATGTTGACGCGCGGAGCCCACTCCACGTGAGCGAGGTCCTGTTCAATTTCGCGTTCCAAGTAGCGGCGACGCTCATCGTCCAGCAGGTCCCACTTGTTGAATGCCAGCACCAATGCACGCCCTGACTCAATGGCCAGCTGCAGAATGCGCACGTCCTGCTCGGACAGCACTTCATCCACTGCCAGCAGCACTACGGCCACCTCGGCTTTTTCCAAAGCTGACTGGGTACGCAGTGAGGCGTAGAAGTCCGCGCCTTGTGCCATGTGCTGACGACGGCGGATGCCCGCGGTGTCCACGAAGCGCCAGATGCGGTCCCCAAGTTCAATAAACTCATCCACCGGGTCCCGGGTGGTTCCGGCCATCGGATCAACCACTACACGTTCGCTGCCAGCCAGTTTGTTCAGCAGCGACGATTTGCCCACGTTCGGGCGGCCAATGAGAGCAATGCGTCGCGGGCCACCGGAGCGGTCTACGCCCTCAACGGTGGAAAATTCCGGCAGTACTTCCATGACGCGGTCCAGCATGTCTGCAACGCCGCGGCCGTGTGCTGCTGAGACGGGCCAGGGCTGGCCCAAACCGAGTCCCCACAACGTTGCTGCGTCAGATTCCAGCTGGACGTCATCAACCTTATTGCCTACCAGAATCACTGGCTTGCCAGCACGGCGCAACATCTTGACAACCGCTTCGTCCGTGGCTGTGATTCCTACGGTCGCGTCGACAACCAGGAGTACGGCGTCGGCCATCTCGACGGCGATTTCAGCCTGGTCTGCTACGCGTGCGTGGATGCCCTTGGCGTCAAACTCCCAACCGCCGGTATCTACCACGGTGAAGTTTCGCCCGTTCCACGTGGCTGCGTACATCACGCGGTCACGTGTAACACCGGGCGTGTCCTCAACTACTGCTTCGCGACGGCCCAGGATGCGGTTAACCAGAGTTGATTTACCAACGTTGGGGCGGCCCACAATGGCAAGGACCGGATCCAACTTGAGTTCGCCGTCGTACTCACCGTCATCAAACTGGCCTGAAAGCAGCGCTGAGTCTTCGTCGTCGAGCTCATAGTCTGCCAAGCCCGCGCGCAGCGACGCTGCACGCATTTCTGCTTCTTCGTCACCGATCGCAGCCGTTCGTTCGGCCACCTGATCAGGGCCGGTGGGCGTGTATTCGTCACCGTCACTGGGGTGTCCCTGTTGGGAATCGCTCATCGGTTACTGTCCTTCATGCTTCGTGGGGGTTGCTGTGTGGGGCATTTCTGCGCTGGGCAGACGCTGACCGGTGGCATCAATCGCGCCACGGATATGTTGGGCCAGACTGAGCCGGATTTTTTCTGTCGCCCTGTCCATTGAAACACGGCCAGAGACTCCTGCGTCGCGGGTGATGCTAAGTGGCTCACCAAAAACCACGTGTAATCTGCGCCGCGGACGTGGGATCGTGTCCTTATGTTCGCCGGGAAGTCGGGTGCCCAACACGGCTACTGGAACCACTACGGCGCCGGAATTGAGGGCAAGCCATGCCACGCCAGCGTTCATGGAGGACATGTCCCCCTGCCCGCGCGTTCCCTCCGGAAGAATGCCAACGCACCCCTGTCGATCCAGCACTGCTTTGGCCTGTTGCAGGGCTCCAC
>JABBNV010000075.1 GCA_019352125.1 Acidobacteriota bacterium
TAGAAAAAATGGCAACAGGTACCGTTAAGTGGTTCAACTCCGAAAAGGGCTTCGGCTTCATCTCCCCCGATGACCAGTCCCAAGACGTATTCGCACACTATTCTGCGATCAACTCCTCCGGCTACCGTTCCCTCGAAGAGAACCAGAAGGTTTCCTTCGATGTTGAGCAGGGCCCCAAGGGACCGCAGGCTGTAAACATCCAGGCTATCTAATTTCTTAGATACCTAAACTGTAGGGCCGGAGATTTCTCCGGCCCTACAGTTATTTAACCAGCCAGCCGGCTTGTCCTGTAAACCCATAAGTCGGAAACCCCCGCAAACGGACCAAACACCGCGCCGTGCCCGGGGGTTTGGTCCGTTTGCAGGGGTCTGCCGTGCTCCGCGACGCTTAGGGGCGAGCCGGAGCGCTGACCCAGGTTGATCGAGTCCACTAAGCCCATCCAGTTGTTCACGGCGGTGACGCCAAGATCTGGGGCCTGAGCGAGGAAGCTGCGAATATCCTTGGTAGGCAGCCGCCGCCAAACCCGAGTCTCGCGGCCAGCACGTAGCTGAGATCCGCCAGCTCCGAGGTCTTGGCCTGAGGGGTACCAACGCACAGGAAATGAACGTCTGCACTGGCAGTATCGGCAAAGTCGGTCGAGAAACCGAGGGTGCCGTTGGCGCGTCCGGAGTGCAGCAGCTCCTCGAGCCCGGGTTCAAAAATGGCGCCCCCTGACGAGCGGTCCACCTTGCCCGCATCTGTATCGATTCCCACTAACTGGTGCCCCATGGAAGCGAGCGTTGCAGCATGGACGGCACCGAGGTATCCGCAACCGATTACGGAGATTTTCATGTTGTCCTTGTCAATAGCGGTGAGTAGGGGATAGAAAGAGCGCCTTAGAGGGAACTCTTGAGTCTGGCTGCTTTGGCGGGCACCGCATACCCCTGCGTTACCGACTCGAAGTGACTCATCAGCGCAGTGCATATCGACTCCCATGACCTGCCCTGAACGCTGTGATGTGCGGCCGATGCGAAAGCCTCACGTTTCGCATCGTCCCCGATGAGGTCCTGAACATACCCTCGAAATTCGCCGAGGTTTCCAGGGGTGTAGAGCCAACCCGTGCGCGAGTTGTCCACCAGATCCAGTGGGCCGCCTCGTCCTGTGGCCACTACGGGAACACCGGAGGCCATGGCTTCCTGAATCGTCTGGCAAAAAGTCTCAAACTCGCCCGGGTGAACAAAGAGATCAAAACTAGCCATGGCCTGGGCGAGTGCGTCCCCGGATTGGAACCCCAGGAACGTGGCGGTGGGCAGGGCGGCTTCCAGTACTGCACGCTGGGGCCCGTCACCCACTATGACCAATTTGGTGTTGGGGAGGTCCGCCAGGACGGCCAGATCTTCCACCTGCTTTTCGGCAGCAAGCCGGCCCACGTACCCAATGATCTTTTCCCCACCAGGGGCCCATTCGTCCCGCAGTGATTGGCGGCGCTGGCTGGGGGTGAACCGCTGGGCGTCTACGCCCCGGCCCCAGAGGTGCACGCGCGGAATCCCATGACCCCGTAGTTGGTTGACGGCAAAACTGCTCGGCGCCAGGGTGCGAGTGGCGGCGAGGTGGATGTTCTCCACTCGGGACCAGGCCCAATTCTCCAGAAAGGGGACGCCGTAGCGGGCCGCGTAGGAGGGGACCTCCGTTTGGTAGATAGCCACGGTGGGAATGCCCAAGGACTTGGCAGCCCGGACCGCGCGCCACCCGAGTTCAAAGGGCGAGGCGAGATGGACGACGTCGGGCGCGAATTCAGCGAGAATCCTCCGAACGCGGGGCACACCACCCACGGCCACACGAAGATTCGCGTAACCCGCCAGGGGCACGGCGGGGAGTCGATAAACCCGTGCCCCATGAACCACGTCGGGCGCGTCTGGGTCAGCACTAGAGGGGGCAATGACAATGGCCTCGTGCCCCTGCTCTTCCAGGTGGGACAAGACCTTGAGTAGTGAATGGGTGACCCCATTCATCAGCGGCAAGAACGATTCGGCAACCAGTGCAATCCTCACGCTTCTCACGTTCCGCGCACTCTTTGGACAGCGGGGGATCGGGTGGTTGATGTCTCATGAAGTGCGGGTTAACTTCTTCTCTCGGTAGGCTGATGCCATGACTTTTTCCCGAAGGGTTACCCCTGCTGTTCTTGCTGTTGGACTGGGCTCTACCCTACTGCTCGCCGGTTGTGGCTCGAGTAGCGCAGCATCCGCCGCATCGTCGTCGACCGCCAGTAGCTCGGTGGCAAACAGCGCCAGCGACTCGGGGCCATCCGCGACGTCCGGCCCCGTGGCTCCCACTGCGGGTGGCCCATGGCTTCTTGATCCAACCGGCGCACAGAACCGGATCAAGACTGCCGGTCTATCGGTGCTCACTGCGGAGGGAACGGAGGATCACTACCATGCTCACTTGGACGTCTTTCAGGACGGAACCGCGGTAAGCGTTCCGGCAGGAATCGGCTTCACCGTGGATTCATCCGGGCAGGCCACCGGCATCTCAGCCCTGCATACCCATGACACCTCTGGCGTGCTGCACGTTGAAGCGCCCGTTAAGGGAGATACGTTCACCCTGGGGCAGGCTCTGACGGAGTGGGGCGTCACGGATGGGCCCACCAGCAACACCATCGCTGGGCAAACTGGTTGGCACGTAGCAGTCGATGGAAAGGACGCTGGAACGAATCCAGCCGCCGTCGTGCTGGCTGCGCATCAAGAGATTGCCCTGTACCACGGCACCGCTCCTGCCAACTTGCCAACAACCTTTAGCTTTCCGGCTGGCGAATAGCTGACTTGGTTGCCGTCCGTGGCACCATAGAACACGATGAAACTGCGAGACGATCAGAGTGGAAAACGTGGCATCCCTATGCCGTTATGGCTCCAAGGCATGCTGGAGTCGGCTCAGGCTGCCATTATTTCTGCGGTGTTGGTGCTTGTTCCGCTGAGCGTAGTGGGCGCCACCGGCGGTTTCCGCGATGGCGCTGTTGATCAGCTGGCACGTATGGCGGGTGACGCGTGGATGGTGATTCACGGCGTCCCGTTGCAGCTCACCTTCAGTGACGGTCAGAGCTCCGCTAGCGTTGCGCACGGCACCCTCTGGCTGGTGCCACTGGCCCTCACATTCATCCCTTTTCTGTTGTCCTGGCGCGCTGGCCGTAGGCTGGCCCGGGCTTCCTATACGAATCAGCTGTGGCAGGCGCTGCTTGGCTTTGGCATCGTGTACGCGGGGATGGGATTGGCGACGGCTTTTATCTGCAGCACCCCGGACGTCAACGCCCCCTTGTTGCTGGGAACTCTGGTGCCATTGATCCCGGTGGGGATTGGCTTGTTGGTAGGTGCTCGCCGGGAAACCGGTGGCTGGGGCAGGTTGATTGGCGTCAACGTTGCGGACTGGATTGCCCGCACCAGCCAGCATTCCCGTTGGGCCGGCTCCTACCTGTACTCCGCCATCCGCGCTGGTTTTGTTGCTCTGATGACGGCGCTGGCCATGGCTGCTGCGTTGCTGGTGGTCAACATACTGTGGCACTGGGCGGATATTGTGGCGGTTTACGAGGGTCTCAAACCTGGTGCCGCCGGTGGCTCAGTGCTGACGCTTGCACAGTTGGGCTATTTGCCCAACCTGGCCGTGTGGGCTCTCGCGTGGGCTTCAGGTGCTGGCTTCTCGCTAGGCACCGGAACCTCCGTTTCTCCGCTGGGTACCGTGGTCACCCCGGTACCCGCCATCCCACTAATGGGCGCGTTGCCGGTGGGCCAGCTGACCTGGGGGGTCGTGGCCATGGTGATTCCGGTTCTGGCGGGCGCGCTGGCAGGCTGGTGGTTTGTTCGCGAAGGTGAAAATCACTTTGACGAGTGGCTGGCGATTCGTTTCCGCGCTCGCTGGTTGACGGCCACTGCCTCCACGGTGGTGCTCGGCGCGCTGATTGGTGCGGTGGCCGGGCTGCTTGCTGGAGTGCTGGCGCTGCTCTCCCACGGCTCTGCCGGCATTGGCCGCCTCACGGATCTGGGGCCCAATTTTCTTACCACGGCTGGCTGGATAGCGGTGGAGGTTGCCCTGGGCGCCATCATTGGCTCGGCCGTTGGTCCGTGGCTGGAGCGCAGTAAAGACGCGGATTACCAGCACGACGACGACAGCCTCGCCGAGACGCTGTAGGTTTGGGTTCGCCTTGGCGGCGATCGCCGAGGCGAATCGTCACGCCTGGCAGGCGTAAAGGCGACGCCTGGCAGGCGATAAACTGGGCCGATGCGCATAGTGGTTCTTGTCTCCGGCACCGGCTCCAATCTGCAAGCCGTGATTGATGCGGTTGCGGCTGGCACCTTGGGTGTGAACATCGTGGCTGTTGGAGCGGACAGGCCCAACACCGGTGGAGTAGAACGTGCAGCCGCAGCGGGCATCGAGACCTTCGTGGTCAATTTCAAAGACTTCGCGAACCGTGGTGACTGGGATGCGGCGCTGCTGGCCGCCGTCGAGCGCTACGAGCCGGATTATGTGGTGTCGTCAGGCTTCATGCGGATTGTGGCGCCCAGTTTTATAAACGCTTTCCCGCGACGGTATGTGAATACCCACCCCGCGCTGCTGCCGTCCTTCCCGGGGGCTCATGGCGTGCGGGATGCGCTGGCGTACGGTGTCAAGTTCACCGGCTGTACGGTGCATTTTGCCGATGCCGGGGTGGACACGGGGCCCATCATTACGCAGCGTGCCGTAGAGGTGCTGCCGGAGGATACGGAAGAGACCCTGCACGAGCGCATCAAGGTTCAGGAGCGGCTGGCCCTGATTGATGTGCTGGACCAGCTCGCAGCAACCGTGGCGGATTCTCCCGCCTAGGCCAGCTTCCTACCGCGCGTTTCCGGGGCAACGAACACCATCCACAGCACAGCGAGGACCACGAGTCCGCCGGTGAGGGCAAAGGTCATGGGCAGGCCCAAATACGGCCACAGCAGGGAGCCGAAGACTAACGGCACCAGGCCAGCACCCAGGCGCGAAATGGTGGATGCCCAGCCAAAACCAGTGCCGCGCAGTTCCGTGGGGTACAGCTCGGACACGTAGGTGTAGAGCACGGGAATGGCCACCTGAACCACAAACCCAAATATCAGCAACCACGTCTCGGCGACGGCAGGGATGCCCAGTACCAGGGCAAAGATCACCAAGGACAGTGCGGACAGTGGGCCGGCGATGGCCAGAATCCACTTCCGGCCCACCCGCTCCACCAACAGAGCTGCCACCACCACGCCCAATAGGCCAATGGCCGTCATCCCTGCAGTGGCCATGAAGGCCTTGGCTTCGGGGAAGCCCGTCTTGACCAAGATGGACGGCATCCACGTCAGGGCGCCGTAGTACACCAGCAAGATGGTGAGGAACAGGCTCCACGCAGCCAACGTAATCTTCCAGTTGAACCGCCACAGGGCCGCCAGCTGTTCGTTGACCCTTCCCAAGGACAGCTTGGCAGCACCGGCAGCTTCCGGCAACCGCCACATTTCGACGGTTGCACCAGTGCGCTTGATCAGCGATTCAATCACCGCAGAGGCCTCGGCGCGACGCCCGTGCGCTACCAGGTACAGCGGAGATTCATCCACAGAACGGCGCACCCACACCACTAACAGTGCGGGAAGTACCATCACCAACATGAGAGCGCGCCAGTTGTGTGTTTGGGAGATCAGCAGCGCCGAGATGACCCCACAGAGTGAGGCTCCTATGGGCCACCACGCGTCCATGGCGGTCAGAACTCGTCCGCGATACTTACTGGGCGTGAACTCGCCAACCAGCGCGTAGTCCACGGGGATGCAGCCACCCAGCCCAAAACCGGCGATGAATCGCAGCACGCAGAACCAGTAGATGTCCGGCGAAAAGGCGCCCGCCACCGTGAAGATGGAAAAAACCAGCAACGTGTAGCTGAATGCCTTCTTGCGCCCGATGATGTCTGCAATGGAACCCCATGCGAAGGCGCCCACGGCCATGCCGATCAGATTGGACGTGCCCACCCAGGCAGCGCCGCCCGCCGTCAAACCCCATTCCTTGGAGAGCAGCGGGATCAAGAACCCATTGAGCGTCACGTCCCAGGCATCAAACATGAAGCCAAGGCCACCGATCAGAAAAATAGTGCCCTGTACGCGCCAACGCCAAGGAAGTGACTGCACCACCTGATCGCCGGTGGGGACGGTGCTATAGGTGTTCATTTGAGCCTTCGAAGGAGCGATATTTAGCTCTACATTAGTAGGTCTGCGGAGGCCTAATAAACACGAGGAATGGGACCGCGTTTGGCCTGGTTGTACACGGCTTCTGCTACCGCTCTGCGAAGCGGGGCAACGTCAGAAGCATCGCGGTTTGGGTGAACGCGGTTGGTCAACAACACCACGGAAATACCTGCATCGCGGTCCACCAACATGGAGGTACCGGTGAACCCGCTGTGCCCGCGCCCGTCGACTCCATCCACACCCATCCATGACTCCTGATGGATCCGCAGGCCCAGCCCATGGCCAAACTCTGCGTCTCTAGCGGCCTGGGGGCCCAAAATGTCCGGAAGTTGGTCCCGCCACATTTCCGCTGCTAGCTCATCGGAGATGATTCCGCGCACACCCGTGCGCAGGATCTCTGCAAATGCCAGCAGAGCATCGGCCGTGGCAAACAGCCCGGCATTGCCGCCGGCACCGCCGAGTGACCACGCGGCCTCGTCATGAACAATGCCTTGTACGGTACCGCGGCCAAATTCCGGTTGAATCTCCGTGGCCGCACACCGTGCCGGGTCCGGGTAGAAACCCAGGAAGCTGGGCTCTTCCTCGGCTATGACGGGGCTGCCGAATTCGCTGTATAGCAGCGGGGCAGTGACTGGGTCCAACACGCGATCATGCACCAGGGATGCCCACGGCTGGCGGGTGACCCTCTCGGCCAGTGCCATGATGGTGTTGTAGCCCAGACATGAGTATTTCAGTGCAGCTCCTGGCGCCGTTTCCGGTGCTGTCTCCAGCAGGTCTTTCAGCAGTTCCTCGCGGTCAAAGAAGTGGCCGTCATCGAAGGCAGCGCGCCAACCAGTCCACGTCCCCGGCAACCCAGAGGTATGCGTCAGCAAGTGTCTGAGAGTGATTTCCCTGCCCTTGTACTCATCAAGGTAAGTGGACACGGGAACATCCAGCTCAAGCAGCCCATCGTCCACCAGGGACAGCGCGGTGATGGCGGTGAACACCTTGGTGATCGAGGCCAGATCGTAGACGGTTCGCTCCGTGACAGGCACTCGCTGGGCCTCCGGGAGCCGGGTGCCGTCGTCTGCATACGTAGCCACGTGGCCGAAGGTCAAGGTGGGCACATAATTACCGTTGAGCGCGACGGCGCAAACCGCCGACGGTGTGATGCCATCCTCCACCGCGGCTGCCAGAATCCGTTCCAGGTCCTGCCTCAGCATGTGTCATCCCCACAATCTCGCTGGTTGTTCGCGCACTTCATCTCGACTATATATTCATGGCGCCGCTTGGTTGATATCACTGGGCTGGACGCCCTGATTCTGCCCGTACTGCGGCGCTCAACGCACCGTACTGTTGTTCCAAAGCGGTGGCGGCTGTGGCAGGCGCGATACCCGTAAGCAAGACGAGGATTGCCGCCTTTACTGAGCCATTCACACTGGCCAGCGTGGCGGTGGCAGTGGCGGCGTCAACCTCCGCAGCGGCCATCACCGTCCGTTGACTGCGGGCCTGCAGCTTGGCGTTCGTTGCCCGCAGATCCACCATCAGGTTCTTATACGTTTTGCCCAGCCGAACCATGGCCAACGTACTGATCATGTTCAGCACCAATTTCTGGGCGGTGCCGGATTTGAGCCGCGTGGAACCGGCCAGGAATTCTGGCCCTACTTCTATCTCCAGCCCCATGGTGGCCGCCTTCGCCAGGGGTGAGCCAACGTTGCAGGCGAACCCCACCGTTGTTGCACCGGTGGTGCGGGCTGCCTCGATGGCCGCGATGACGTAGGGGGTGCGGCCGGATGCGGAGATTCCCACCACCACATCATGCGGCGTCAGAGTTAGGGCAGCCATGTCCGCACGGCCAGCGTCAGTATCATCTTCGGCATTCTCCACGGCGTTGGTAATGGCCTCGGCACCGCCAGCAATGATGCCCACCACCTGTGCCGGGTCGGTGCCAAACGTGGGTGGGCATTCACTGGCGTCCAAAATGCCGATCCGACCCGGCGTCCCGGCCCCCACATAGATCAGCCGCCCACCCTGAGCCATACCAGCGGCCACAGCATCCACCACGGTGGCAATACGCTCCGTCACGGCGGAAATGGCCAATGGAACCCGTGCATCTTCGGCGTTCATGGCCGCAGCCAGTTCAGCAGTGCTCAACGCGTCCAGGTCCGGGACCTTGGGGTTGGCTGCCTCGGTGACCAGTGTGCCCAGTTCCTCGCGGAGGGCGGCAAATTGATCCGATTCGTTCATGAGATTCCTGCCCGTGGGTGGTGTATTTCAGGATGGTTCAGTGGCGTCAGGCTTTGATGAAAGTGTACGTGGCACTCCTAGCCGTTCCTCGAGTAATACCTGGGCCACAGCCGCAGCGCTCGCCCGTGAATAGCCGAAGCTATTGATGCACGGCAGGGGAGGGTTTTCCGGCTCGCTCACGCCCACGTTGACCGCCAGAGCATCGGGGAAGATTCCCAGCACGGTTTCCGCGGCGCGCGCCCCAGCGGAACCCGGATTCAGCGCGTCAACCACGACAACGCAGGCGGCCTCACTGCTGGCACGCGTTGCCGCCGGGTGGGTTGCGTCCAGCGACGCAACGGGCAAGCTCTCCACCTGCAAGGTCGGGCGCGCTTCGCGCAGTGCCGCAGCCAGGAAGTCAGCGGTGCGCCCTGCCGCGTTGTTGTGGCCCGCGCGCCCATCAACGAGCAGTATGTGGCGCACCGAGGCAGGCAGTTCCACCTGAGCAACCGTTGCATTTAGGGCAAAGCTGACGGTAGTCGCGCGCAGTGCGACGGCCACCCAATCAATATCGCTCAGTTCTTGGGACTCGGCCACGGGCTGAACTGAGATCGCCCAGGCGGTGAAGGCTGCCCTACGTCGCGCTCCCTCGCGGAGCCGTTCCTCGGGAAGAATGCCCTCCTCCACCGCCGCGAGAAGGGCATTGCGCACCTCATGGAAGTCGGTTTGGTCCGAGCCAACGCTTTCATCCGCATAGCCAATGTTCGCCGGGTTTCCCACGCACAGCAGATCAGCCCCAGCCAATACTGCGGCCACGGCTCCTGGCCCCATGCCCACCGTTTCCCGAATTGCCGCCATGTCCAACGCGTCGGTGACCAGTACCCCGTCAAACCCGGAAGAACGCAACAATGCACCGGCCGTGGGGTCCAACGTGGCCGGTGTTTCTAGGGGGGATGAGTCTTCCGCATGCAACGCGGGAACAATAATGTGTGCGGTCATCACAGCCTGCACCCCAGCGCCAACAGCAGCCGTGAACGGTGGCAGGTGCACGTCCTCCAATACGGAGCGTGGGTAGTCCACCCGGGGGAGTGAGGTGTGCGAATCTGTCACGGTGTCTCCATGCCCCGGAAAATGCTTGACGCAGGCACCCACGCCCTGTGATTGGATTCCGCGCACCATCGCGGCGGTATGTCTGGCCACCAGGGTGGTCTCCGCACCAAAAGAGCGGACCCCAATAACTGGATTGTCCGGGTTGGTATTCACATCGGCCACCGGGGCCAGATTGAGGGTCACCCCGGCTGCCCTGCACAGGGATCCCAGCGCTCGGCCGGCCTTCTCGGTGAGGGTGGCGTCGTCGAGCTTTCCCAGGACGGCGGCACCGGGCACGCTGGAACCGGCCGCGGATTCCAGTCGCGTTACATTCCCACCCTCTTCATCCAGGGCGATGATGGCCGTCGGGTTTGCCGCACGGATTTGAGCGGACAACGCGGCCAATTGGCCGGGCACCGCTGCGTCAATGTTGTGCGAAAAGTACGTCACGCCGCCCAGCCCATCGGCCAAGGCATCCAGCAACCACGGGGGCGCCGTGGTGCCTATGAAGCCAGGCATGATCAGCCCGTTGACCAAATGCAGTGCGTCATTGCTCGTCATCTCCCCAAGCCTAGTCATCGAGGCCAAGATACAGTGCGTGCTGGCATAAACTTGAACGGACCGCCGCCTATCGATTTTTGTACGAACAAGTTCTGGAGATGTCACGTGACCAGCATTGAAAACCGCGTTCCGATTCGTCGAGCCCTCATATCCGTCTATGACAAGACCGGGTTGGAGGAGCTGGCACGCGGGTTGCACGAGGCCGGAGTGGCCATTGTCTCCACCGGTTCCACCGCTGCACGGATTGCCGCGGCCAACATCCCGGTGACCGGTGTAGAGGAAGTCACGGGCTCGCCGGAGATGCTGGACGGCCGCGTCAAGACCCTGCACCCGCGCATTCATGCCGGAATTCTTGCGGATCGCCGCCTGCCGGATCATATGGCCCAGTTGGCGGAACTGAATATTGACACCTTTGATCTGGTGGTGGTGAACCTTTACCCGTTCGCAGCCACCGTGGCGTCCGGTGCGGCCAATGATGACGTTGTAGAACAGATCGATATCGGTGGGCCGTCCATGGTCCGTGCCGCTGCCAAGAATCACGCGTCCGTGGCCGTCGTCGTCAATCCGGAGAGCTACCCGGACGTGATTGCCGCTGCCAACGCTGGCGGTTTTGACCTG
>JABBNV010000076.1:0-5084 GCA_019352125.1 Acidobacteriota bacterium
CAAGTGGTCGCTAAACACGCCGTTTAGCGACCACTTGAGCACCGGGGTGTGGGGTTTTAGCTGGCGGGGACCTTATCCACGAATTCGGTGGTGTACGTCTTGGAGAGGTCGATGCTGGAGCCCTTGCCCTTGACGTTGGCGGAGTAGGAATCCAGGATCTTCAGGACATTTTTAGCACCGTCCGCATCCATCTTGCCGTCCTTGTTGAACATGGACTTGGTGTCATTGATGGACTTCTCGTAGAGCTCAGCCCCGGCGTTGGCGTACTCCTTGGGCATCTTGGCGGCAATTTCCGCGGCCGAGTGTGTGGTGATGAACTTGAGCGCACCCACGAAGGCGTTAGCTACTTTCTGCACGGTCTGCGGGTTCTTCTGCACAAAATCGCAGGCCATGTAGACGCTGGCCGCGGGGTAGAGACCGCCTAGAGCAGCCTTGGTTCCCTCCTCAGTGCGCATATCCACCAGCACCTTGCCCTGGTTGGACTGCACCAGCTGGGCAATTGTGGGGTCCGTGGTCATTCCCGCATCGATGCCACCGTTGCTCATGGCGGCAATGAACGTCTGCCCGGCGCCCACCTTTGCGGGCGTGTAGCTCTTCACTCCAGCCTGGCCAGCGAGTGCCTGCGTGAGGAAGTCGGTGGAGGAACCGAGCGAGGTAATCCCCAGGTTCTTGCCCTCGAAGTCCTTGGGGCTAGTGATGGAATCAGCCTTGCTGGTGGCCACCATTTCGGCCTCGCCGGGGATGTTGGCCAGTTGCACCACGGAGGTCAGGCACTGATTCTTTGCCTGCAGATCGATGGTGTGATCGTAGAAGCCAACGACGGCCTGGGAGGCTCCGGTCAGCAGTGAATTCTCTGCGCTGGCCCCGGACTGCTCGCCCAAAAGGTTGACCTTGACGCCTTCCTTATTGAACAGGTCCAGCTGCTGAGCCAGCATCGCCGGCATGTAGATGACCTTTTCCAGACCGCCAACAATGATGGTTACCTCGGGCTTTTCCGCGCTGTCAACGCTGGGCCCGTGGGAGTCGCGGCAACCGCTGAGGCCAAAGGCCAACGTTGCCGTGACGGCCAGGGTGGTTGCCTGAAATGCGCGGCGCTTGAATGTTGAGTTCATTAGATTCCTGTCGTGTGAGTAGCGGCCTGCGATGGACGCCATTTGAGGAGTTTGTTTTCTGCCTGAGTAATAAGAAGTTCGGCCAGCAGTGCCACCACGGTGACGATGATCATTCCGGCGTAGATGCCCGCGGAGTCGAAGGTGCCTTGGGCGTTGGCAATCAGCATGCCCATGCCCTTCTTGGCCCCGGCGTATTCACCCACGATTGCGCCAATGAGGGCGAAGCCAAAGGCGGTGTGCAAGGAGGAGAGGATCCACGTCGTCGCACTTGGCAAAACAATGGAGGTGAGGATGCGGCGCTTGCTGGCCCCAAGAATCCGCGCGTTATTAACCACGTTCCCATCCACTTCGCGGGCGCCGGTGAAGGCGTTGAAGAAGACGGCAAAGAAGACAAGAACGACGACGGTGGCCACCTTTGAGCTCATCCCGAAGCCGAACCAGATGATGAACAACGCAGCAAGAACGATGCGCGGAACCGCGTTAGCGGCCTTGATGAAGGGGGAAAAGACCTCTGCGAGGAACCGACTGCGTCCCAGCAGGACACCCAGCACGATGCCGGCGACGGTGCCGATGACGAAACCGAGCACAGCCTCCAGCACGGTGAAACCGAGGTTTTCCCAGATGGTGCCGAATTGCGTCCCCGTGCCAAACCACTGGACCAGGCGGAGCCAAATATCCGAGGGGCGGGAGTAGAAGAAGGGATCGATGATGTAGGTGGCGGTGAGTTGCCAGCTGCCCAGCCACAGGGCCACAATCAGGGCGCGCAGGCCCCAGATCTTGGCGGTGGTGTTGCGTTGGCTGCGTCGCGCCCCCGCCAGTAGCTCCTTCTCGCGTGCTTTGCTGAGCCCACCGACGGGGCTAGCTGTTGCGGATGTTGTTGAAAGGGACATGATTTCCTAACCGGCCAGGGAGGTGGCCGTTCGTGCCTGCTCAACTTCTTCACGCAGGCTGTTCCAGACGTTCCTGTAAATGGCCAGAAATTCTGGCGTAAGGCGAACTTCTTCTACGTCGCGGGGGCGTTCCAGATTGACGGGGAACTCTGCTTTGATGGTGGCCGGACTAGCGGTCATCACCACCACGCGATCCGCTAGAGCAATTGCTTCCTCCAGATCATGCGTGACAAACACGACGGCGGCATTGGTGCCGGACCACAGGCGCAATAACTCTGCCTGCATCAACTGCCGAGTCTGCACATCCAAGGCGCTGAACGGCTCATCCATCAGCATGATTTCCGGCTCATTGACCAGTGTCTGTGCCAGCGCCACACGCTTCCGCATGCCTCCGGAGAGCTGGTGCGGGTAGTAGCTTTCAAACCGCTCCAGCCCCACGCGCTTGAGCCACCCACGGGCCTTTTCGCGTGCGTCATCCTTGGATTCCCCTTGGTAGCGAGGGCCGGAAGCTACGTTGTCCAACACGCTCTGCCAAGGCAAGGTTGCATCCGTCTGAAACATGTAGCCCACGCCTTGGGGAATCCCACTGACCACCTGATCACGGACAAATGTTTGGCCTTCAGACGCGGGTGCCAGGCCGGAAATGAGGGAGAGGGTAGTGGACTTTCCGCAGCCCGTGGGGCCAACCACGGCTACAAATTCACCGGGTGCCACGCTGAGATTGACGTTCCGAATGGCTGTGTGAATCCCACCGCCATTCTTGGGAAACCGTTTGGTGGCGTCCCTGAGTTCGATAAGAGGCTTCGTTGCCTGCAGCATTGCTACTCCTGAATTGATTATGTGTTTCAGCTCACAAACTCGAGCTCGGTAGAGACACTACGGCTCTTTTTTCAGGGGCAAGGTCTTTGCTAAAAATCTAGTCATTACGCCCATTGTGGATGTTTTGATCATTTTGCTCACGGGTAATTGGCCGTTGCGGCACTAAGTGAATACGGTTAGCTGTGCACTGGATCACAGGTGCGGTGCGGGGAGTGCCCGTGAAGGTGGTGATTGACTCAGCGTTGAGGAGGGGTTGTGGCTGTGCGACTGGCTGTACCCGGCCCTCTATTGACCAAAGCCAAGCCCGTGAAACACCGAGTATCTTTCGCCACCAAAATGTTGTTGCAGCAGGTGTTGGTGATCTTGCTGGTGGTGGGCCTGGCAACCGGTGTCTACGCGTGGTTGAGCTACCAGCGCCTGACGGCCGAGGTTGGATCCAAGTCTCTGGCGGTGGCGCAGAGCATCTCAGAGGATTCCACGCTGATCTCCACCCTGACCTCGGCTACGGGTACTCCGCGGCAGGAAGTACTCCAATCGGGCCCGATCCAGCAACTGGCGGAAACAGTGCGTGGGCGTACCGACGCCCTGTTTATTGTGGTGACGGATGCTGACGGGATCCGGTGGTCGCACCCGAACCCGCGTGTGCTGGGGCAGCTGGTGAGTACTAGCCCTGATGCTGCGCTGAACGGGGATGAAATCACCATCATGGAAACGGGTACCTTGGGCCCGTCCGTACGTTCCAAGGTGCCGGTCCGCACAGCGCAGGGGCACATTGTGGGCGAGGTGAGCGTTGGCTATTCAACCGCGGACGTGCGGGACGCTCTGGTCAGTTCAATTCCCCCTATTGTGGGTGTGGGTGTGGCCGCGTTGCTGCTGGGCGTGCTGGGCTCCAGCTTTTTGGGGAGACGCTTGCGCGCGCACACGTTGGGCCTGGAGCCGGAGGAGATTGGCGCCCTGGTGCAGGATCAGGAGGTGGTGCTGCACGGGGTGGAAGAGGGTGTACTGGGCCTTTCACCTGCGGGCCTAGTGACGGTTTGCAACACCAAGGCCCAGCGCCTTCTGGGTTTGCATGATCCCATTGGCGTACATTATGCGCGGCTGGGGCTTGACCCGGCGCTGTTGGAGCTCATTGATCATCCACACGGCTCGCTGGAGGAAGGCCCGGCCACGAGCCATCAGTTAATGGCCGGCCAGTCCATCTTATTGGTCAGTGTTCGGCGCGTGCACCGCGGCGCGCATGATCTGGGCTCCGTGGTGATGGTCAGGGACCGCACGGATGTGCAGGCGCTAAGCCGGCAGCTGGATGCCGTGGGAACGCTCACCTCTGCCTTGCGGGCGCAGCGGCATGAATTCGCGAATCGTCTGCACACCGTGTCTGGATTCTTGGAGCTCGGCTACTCAGACGAAGCGGCCGAGTATTTGCGCAGCACTCTGGAAACGGGGCCCCTGCGCTACCCGCTGGAGAACGCGCAGCTGTTGACGGACACGTACCTGCTGGCCTTTCTGGGTGCCAAGAGTACTCAGGCAGCGGAGAAGGGTGTGACGCTTCGACTCGGTGAGAACACTGTGGTTCGAGGCCTGGTCACGGACGCGCATAGTGCCACCACCGTGCTGGGGAATTTGGTGGATAACGCCATAACGGCGGCCGTTCAAGGCAGCAATCCGGACCGCTGGGTGGAGATTGAATTGCTCAGCGATGGGCCCGCTTTGCACGTCACCGTGGCGGATTCCGGGGATGGCATCGCTGCTGCCTCCCGCCAAAGACTGTTCGAGGACGGCGCCAGCAGTACCAGCCCCGTCACGGGTGTGGGGCGTGGCGAGGGGCTGGGTCTGGCCCTGGCGCGGCAACTTGCCAGACTGGACGGCGGTGACGTCTGGGTACTTTTCCCTGGAGCGCCGGAGGGCCCCGGTGCGGTTTTTGCGGCCCGGTTGGAGGATGTCTTGGATTGCGCGAAGGATACTGATGACTGAGGATTTCCGTGTATTGGTAGTGGATGATGATTTCCACGTTGCCAAGCTGCATACCTTGAGCGTGGATGCTGTGCCAGGGTTCACCGCATTGGATCCCGTTGGCGGCGGTGAGGCAGCGTTGCGTGCCATCAATTCGCTGCGGCCAGATCTGGTGCTGTTGGATGTCTTTTTGCCGGACTCGAACGGGCTGGATCTGCTGCGCGGATTGGATGTAGACGCGTTTGTGCTGACGGCAGCCGCGGATCCGGAGTCCGTGCGCAAAGCTCTCCGGCGTGGCGCATTGGCCTACCTG
>JABBNV010000076.1:5094-10593 GCA_019352125.1 Acidobacteriota bacterium
CGGCGCCGAGGTACTCAAGCGCAGGCTGCGCTCTTACGCCCGGTACCGGCGGCTGCTGGCTAGTCCGGATGCGGTGGATCAGGGGGCTGTTGACCGTGCTGTGCGGCAGCTGGTGGGTGGTGATCAGTCTGGCGCGCTGGGGAAAGTCCGTTCGGTGACAGAAAAATCAGTGCTTGCTGCAATTGGTACCCGGGCGCTCGAGAGCACGGCGGTAGAAATTGCAGCGGAAGTTGGAATCTCCCGTGCCACGGCGCAACGGTACCTTTCCGCGCTAGTCGAGGAGGGCGCCGTCGTGGTTAATCTGCGGTACGGAACCACGGGCCGCCCCGAGCACCAATACAGCCGAGCTGCCACACCTTAAAGACCAACGCGCATGCAGATATCGATGCAAAACAAAGAATACCGTCGATATCTGCACGCGCGTTGCTGGGGTGAGTGGAGTTAGTGGAAGGTTTTGCCGTTCACGCGCTCGGACGCTCCCACACGGTCCAGATACGGGGTAATGCCGCCCAAGAACATCGGCCACCCAGCCCCCAGAATCATGCAGAGATCAATATCCTCCGGGCCAGCGACGACGCCCTCGGAGAGCATCAGGCCAATCTCTTGAGCCAGGGCATCCTGGACCCGCTGCAGCACCTGCTCGCCTGTGGAAGGGGAATCGCCGAAGGAAAGCAGCTCCAGCGTGGAGGCGGGGATCTCCTGCCCGCCATCGGCCGTCGGTGCCCAGATGGTCTTGACACCTGCATTGATCAGCTTCTGCAGGTTTTCGGAAACAGCAAACCGGTCACCGAAGGCCGCGTGCAGGGATTCCTGAACATGCTGTGCCACCGGCAGACCCACCATGGCGCCCAGAGTGAAGGGCGTCATGGGCAGTCCCATGGGTCGCAGCGCGTTGTCTGCAATCTCGGCCGGGGTGCCCTCATCGAACGCACCAATGACCTCGCCCATCAGGCGAAGCAGTACGCGGTTCACCACGAATGCGGCAGCGTCCTTGACCAGCACGGCACTTTTGCGCAGGGACTTGGCCGTGGCAAACGCCGTGGCGAGCACGGCGTCGCTGGTCTTGGGTGCCCGAACAATCTCCAGCAGTGGCATCACGGCCACGGGGTTGAAGAAGTGGAACCCCACCAGCCGTTCCGGGTGCTTGAGATCCTCAGCCATGGCCGTCACGGACAGGGATGAGGTGTTGGTGGCCAGGATGCATGTTTCGGAGACAACGGCCTCAACCTCAGCAAAGACCTGCTTCTTGACCTGCAGCTCTTCGAAAACTGCCTCGATCACGAAGTCAGCATCGGCAAAAGCATCCTTGGAGACGGACCCGGAGACCAGGCCCTTGGTGCGGTTGGCGGCGTCTGCGCTGATGCGCTTCTTGGCCAGCAGCTTGTCCACCTCAGCGTGAACATAGCCCACGCCTTTGTCCACACGTTCCTGATCAATGTCCGTCATGACCACCGGAACCTTGAGCTGCCGCGCAAACACTAGCGCCAGCTGGCTAGCCATGAGGCCAGCACCCACCACGCCCACCTTGGTGACAGGTTGGGCCAGCTTGGCATCCGGCACTCCGGCAGGCCGCTTGGCTCGCTTCTGCACCAAATCCAGGAATGCGTAGACGGTGGAGCCAAATTCCGGAGTCTGCATCAGATCAGCCAGGGCTTCATCTTCGGCAGTGAAGGACTCTGCCTTGGTCCAATTCTTGCCGCGTTCCAGCAGGTCGATGACGCGAGCGGGTGCGGGAGCCGCGTTGGAGGTTTTTGCCTCTACCACAGCCTTTGCACGGGCGACGGCGGCATCCCACGCAGCGCTTTCCTCAGCGGTGAGCGGATCAGAGACAGCGTTGGGCCGGACTACCTGTTCGGTGCCAGTGATGACCTTCGCGGCCCACCGCAGGGACTCCTCGACGAAGTCGGCCGGCTCAAACAGTGCGTCAGCGATGCCCATCTTGAAGGCGGCAGGTCCGCTGAGCGTGCGGTTGTTGCTCAGTGGGTTCTCGATCATCACCTGCACGGCGTTGGCTGGTCCCACCAAGCGAGGCAGCAGGTACACGCCGCCCCAGCCCGGAACCAGGCCGATGAAGGCCTCCGGAAGGGACAGCGCGCCGGCACCGGTGGAGACAGTGCGGTAGTTGGCGTTGAGGCCAATCTCCAGCCCGCCACCCATAGCCATGCCGTTGATAAAGACGAAGCTGGGAACACCAAGATCATGCAGTGTGGAGTAAACGTCGTGGCCCAACTTGGCCATGGCCAGGCCCATATCCCGTGTGTGCAGTCCATTCACCGCGGAAAGGTCCGCTCCGGCTGCCAGGTAGTACGGCTTTCCGGTGACGCCGACGCCCATAATTTCGCCCTTAGCGGCCCGCTCACGCTGGGCCTCCAGGACGTGCCACAACTCGATCAGCGTGTTGGGGCCCAGAGTGCTGGGCCGGCGGTGATCCCCACCGTTATCCAGTGTGATCAGGGCAAAGGTGCCTGCGCCGTCAGGCAGCTGAACATCGTTGACGTAGGAATGGGTGACAACTTCGTTCGGGAATTGCTCCGCGAGGGTGGTGTAATCGTCGGCGCTCATGCTGCGGTCTCCTTGGCGGTGGTCGATGTGGTGGTTGACGGTGCCGACGCGGAGGCGTCGAAGTGCGGGTTCTCCCAAATGACGGTTCCGCCCATGCCGAGGCCGACGCACATGGTGGTCATGCCGTACTGGGCGGAATGGTCCTCTTCGAATTGCCGAGCCAGTTGGTTCATCAGGCGCACGCCAGAGGAGGCCAGGGGGTGACCAACGGCAATGGCGCCGCCGTAGCGGTTGACGCGAGGATCGTCGTCGGCCATGCCAAAGTAATCCAGGAAGCTCAGCACCTGCACGGCGAAGGCCTCATTGATTTCAAAAAGGGAAATATCGTCGATGGTCAGGCCAGCATTCTTGAGCGCCTTCTCCGTCGCGGGGACAGGCCCAATGCCCATGACCTCGGGCTCGACGCCAGCAAAGGCGTAGCTGACCAACCGCATCTTGACGCTCAACCCGAGTTCTTCGGCAGCCTCAGCGGAAGCAAGGATAGCCGCCGTTGCACCGTCGTTGAGGCCGGCTGCGTTGCCTGCGGTGACGCGGCCGTGCGCCCGGAAGGGAGTACGAAGGGTGGCTAGATCCTCCATAGTGGTTCCGGGGCGGGGTGGCTCGTCTGTGCTGTTGAGTACCCAGCCAGTCTCCGGCTTCATTGTCGCTACCGGAACCAGATCAGGCTGAATCTGGCCATTCTCGTATGCCTTGGCCAGCTTATTTTGGCTTTCGACGGCGTAGGCGTCCGTGCGCTGCTTGGTGATCTTGGGGAAGCGGTCGTGCAGGTTTTCGGCCGTGTTGCCCATGTTCAGCGCGGCGGGATCCACCAGCCGCTCGGACATGAAGCGGGGGTTCGGGTCCGCGTCCTTGCCCATGGGGTGGTTGCCCATGTGCTCCACGCCGCCGGCAATCACCACATCATAGGCGCCAAAGGCGATTCCGGAAGCCGTAGTGGTGACGGCAGTCAAGCCGCCCGCGCACATGCGGTCAATGGCAAAGCCCGGTACAGATTTGGGCAGGCCAGCCAGCAGCGCTGCTGTGCGGCCAATTGTCATACCCTGATCACCGGTTTGCGTGGTGGCGGCGATCGCGACTTCGTCGATGCGATCAGTGGGCAGCGACGGGTTGCGTCGCACCAACTCCCTAATGCACTTGACTACTAGATCATCGGCGCGGGTTCCGGCATAGATTCCCTTCTCGCCGGCCTTGCCGAAGGGGGTGCGGACGCCGTCAACGAAGACGACGTCGCGAAGCGGGCGGGGTGCCCGGGGGCTGGATGAATTGTTGGGGCTCACCAATTGCTCCTCAAATGAGAGATATAGCGCTAGGACGTCCGGAAAAGATTCCAGTACCAACGGTACCGCTTACAGGACGAGTTTATGTTACCCGCGAGTAACTTCTAGTGCCAAACGCCCACCATCAACACCTGTCGGGCGCTCTGGTGGGCGGCGGTTAGGCCCCAGCCACCTCTTGCGGCTGAGCTGGCGGTTGAGCAACTTTCTTCTCCGGCAGGGGATCAGGATTGGTGAAAGCATCGGCCAGGAGGGGAGCAACCCTGCTAATCTGCCACGCCCGAGCACCCAACTCCGCCAACGCAGCGCTAATGGCCTCGGTAGTGAATTCAGTGGGTGGTCGCCAGCAGATGCGACGCAGGTAATCCGGGGTCAGCAGGTTTTCCGGCGGCATATTGAGCTCCGCAGCGGCTTCGGTTAGCCGCGGTTTCGCCGTGCCAATCCGCGCAGCCGCCTCAGGATCTCGATCGGCCCAGATCCGCGGCGGTGGCGGGCTGTTCGAAGGAACGTGCAGCGGTGGTAGCTCATCCGCGTTCCGCGCGCGGGAAATGGCACGTACCCAGCGCGGGGCCTCCCGTTTTGCTGCCCGCCCGTGGAAAGGCCCAACGGTCATGAGTGCGGGCACGGATGCTGGCATAGCCTTGGCCGCAGCCACCAGCGCCGAATCTGGAATGAGCCGGCCCGGGGCTACATCACGAGTGCGTGCCATCTCATCTCGCTCCAGCCATAGCTCCTTGACGGCCAATAGCTGCCGGCGATCCCGCAAGGTATGCAGCCCATTGGTGCGCCGCCATGGGTCTACGCGGGGCGCAGGTAGGCCAGCTGCCAAGATGGCGGCAAACTCTTCCTCCGCAAAAGCCAGCTTGCCGTCCCGCTCCAGGAGCTCAGCCATTTCATCCCGCAGTTCCGCCAGGACTTCAACATCCAAGGCGGCGTAGCGCAGCCAGGGCTCGGGCAACGGCCGGGTGGACCAATCCGCCGCAGAGTGTTCCTTGGCAAGCCCAAACCCTAAGAGTTGTTCGATGACGGCGGCCAGGCCCACGCGCGGCAACCCTGCCAAACGGGCGGCCAGTTCAGTGTCAAACAGTTTGTCTGGCCACATGCCAAGTTCTGCCAGACATGGCAGGTCCTGGCTGGCTGCATGCAGAATCCATTCGACGCCGCGGAGCGCGTCATTGATGCTGCTCAAATTGTCAAAGGGTTCGGGATCGATGAGCCAGGTGCCTGCACCCACACGGCGAATTTGAACCAGAAAGGCGCGTTGCCCGTAGCGGTATCCGGAAGCACGCTCCGCATCCACCCCTGCCGGTCCCTGGCCAGCTGCCAACGCAGCGGCACACCGTGCCAGCCCCTCGGGCGTGGAGATCACCAGAGGGACGCCATCGCGCGGGGTGTCCAGCTCCACGACGTCCGGAAGAGCATCGAGATCAAGTTCCACGGGTGCCGCACCAGCAGCCGGGGCACCGGCGGAAGAACTGCCAGGCGCCTGCGGCGATTGGGGGTCAGCAGCGGGGCTGGCGCCTGCGATGTTGGGGGTCCTCTTGGCTCGGACGCGCGTTCTTTTTTCCGGATCTGTGCTGGTCATTATGTCCTCAGTCTATCCAGCCCGGGCGACATGCGTGACTGGAGCTGGATTCAGTTGAGTCGCCGATTCGGCAATGCA
>JABBNV010000077.1:0-9065 GCA_019352125.1 Acidobacteriota bacterium
GTAATTGCGTTGGCGTAAGGCAGTGAGGCCGCTACACGCGAGCGGGCCTTGCTGATTCGCGAGGTAGCGATCAGTTCCATCGCCTTGAAGAGCTTCCCCATTGACTGGGTGGACTTGATCTTCTGGCGGTAGACCCGAAGCTGGGCTCCCATTGTCTTCCTTTCCTAAACTTCCCGGTGGCCGTGTGTGCCGGTTCGCAGTAAAGGAACCGGCACACACTCACGACGCATTAACGCTTTTGCTTGACGATCTTCTCTTGGTCAACAGCGTCTGAATCCAAGGCTGCATACTCCTCATGACCTGCGCCAACCAGGTGGTCATCGCCCTCGCCGAAGAAGCCCTTGGAGAAATCGTCAATTGCCGACTCCAAAGCCTCCACGGTCTCGGGCTCCAACTTATTAGTCTGAGCCAACGTGGTGAGGATGGACGTGCTGTGCTTGAGGTGGTCAATGAACTCAGACTCAAAACGCAAAACATCTTCTACGGGGACCTTGTCCAAGTAGCCGTTGGTGCCAGCCCAGATGGAGACAACCTGGTTTTCCACCGGGTACGGCTGGTACTGACCCTGCTTGAGCAGTTCCATAAGGCGTGAACCGCGGATCAGCTGCTGGCGGGAAGCCGCATCCAGATCCGAGGCAAACATGGCGAATGCCTGCATATCGCGATATTGAGCCAAATCCAGCTTCAAAGTACCGGATACCTTCTTCATGGCCTTGACCTGAGCAGCACCACCCACACGGGACACGGATACACCCACGTCAACAGCGGGACGCTGGTTGGCGTTGAAGAGATCCGACTGCAGGAAGATCTGGCCATCGGTAATGGAGATAACGTTCGTGGGGATGAACGCTCCCACGTCGTTGGCTTTGGTCTCAATGATCGGCAAACCGGTCATGGAACCAGCACCGAGCTCGTCAGAGAGCTTGGCACAACGCTCCAGCAAACGGGAGTGCAAGTAGAACACGTCACCCGGGTAAGCTTCGCGTCCCGGCGGGCGGCGCAACAACAAGGAAACGGCGCGGTAAGCCTCAGCCTGCTTTGAAAGGTCATCAAAGATGATCAGAACGTGCTTGCCACCGTACATCCAGTGCTGACCGATGGCCGAACCGGCGTAAGGCGCCAGGTACTTGAAGCCAGCGGGGTCGGACGCTGGTGAGGCAACAATGGTGGTGTATGCAAGCGCACCATTGTCCTCAAGCGTCTGACGGATTTCCGCAATGGTGGAAGCCTTCTGACCGATAGCTACGTAGATGCAACGAACCTGCTTGTTGACATCATTGCTTTCCCAGTTGGCGCGCTGGTTCAAGATGGTATCCACGGCAATAGCCGTCTTACCCGTCTTGCGGTCACCAATGATGAGCTGACGCTGGCCCCGGCCGATCGGAATCATCGCGTCGATGGCCTTCAGGCCAGTCTGCAATGGCTCGTGCACGCTCTTGCGTTCCGTAACACCAGGTGCCTGGAGTTCCAGTGCGCGGGTGGTCTCAGCGACAATTTCGCCCAAGCCGTCAATCGGTGCACCCAGCGGGTCCACAACGCGGCCCAGGAATGCGTCCCCTACGGGTACGGACAGGATCTCACCTGTCCGGTGAACTTCCTGGCCCTCTTCGATTCCGGTGAAGTCACCAAGGATGATCACACCAATTTCACGAACATCCAAGTTCTGGGCCAGGCCCAGCGTGCCGTCCTCGAAGCGAAGCAACTCGTTCGCCATGACGGAAGGAAGACCTTCCACCCGGGCGATGCCGTCGCTGGCAGCGCTTACGCGGCCAACTTCAACACGCTCAGCGTTGCCAGGCTCGTAGGACGCCGCGAACTCGTTCAACGCATTACGGACGTCGTCAGCGTTGATGGTCAATTCGGCCATCTGCAGTCCCTGCTCTCCTATTTCGTGATCATCGCTGTAAGGCGATGACCTGGGGTTTTGACCGAATCTGCTCAAACGAGCGGCGGTCTGTTGTCTATCTAATGCGGCTAGCTTGCCAGCTTGCGATGAAGATCGTTCAGCCGGGAAATGGTCGAAGCATCCACTACTTCATCCCCTACTTGCACTCTGACGCCGCCAATAAGTGTTGGATCAACGCTGACGTTGACCTTGAGGTCGCGGCCGTACATTGAGTTGAGCCCTGCAGTCAGCCTGACCAACTGGGTATCGCTCAGCGCACGGCTGACCGTGACTACCGCGATCCACCGCTGTTGCCGTGACGCTGCCAGCTTGGCAAAAGAGGCCAGCAACTTGGTGGGCGCACTGCCTCGAGGATGTCCAGCAGCATGACGAATCAGCAGAGCTGCCTCGTCACATGCCCCCGGCACCAATCGCGATGCCAGTGTTTCCTTGGCGTCGCTGGTGGCCTGAGGAGCTGTCAGTGCACGCTGTACATCGTGGCTGGATTCAACAACGGCGTTGAAAGAGAACAGATCATTTTCGAGCTGCTCCAAGCCGGTGATGCCGGTGCCATGCTCCTGGCTATCACTACTTGCCGTCCGATTCTCGGCGACAGCAATCGCCACAGTGGCAGCCAATGTTTCAAGTGCATCGCCAAGGTCCCGATTGTTGGCCCAACGCGAGCTGGCCAGTGAAGAAACAATCGATACCGCCTGCGGCGACACCTTGCCCCCAAACAACCGTTCAACCAGTGCGGTCTTGTCCTTGGCCGGCCGAGAAACATCACTCAAGGAGCGACGCAACCCAGCGGAGCTATCAATGGTGGTGAGCACGGAGAACAATTCCGAAGCCAACCCCAACGATGCGTGCGGAAGCGACGGCTCTAGTTCCTTCACCGCAGCACTCAACGATTCGCTCGATACACCAGCCATTACTGAGCCGCACCCGCGTTTTGACCCTGCTGGGATTCCAGATCTGCCAGGAAGCGGTCAACAACGCGAGACGAACGCTCGTCGTCGTTCAGCGACTCTCCAACAATCCGTCCAGCCAGCGTGGTAGCCAACGTGCCAACCTCGGTACGCAGAGAAACCACTGCAGCCTGACGTTCAGCAGCAATAGCCGCATGTGCCTGCTCCGTGATGCGAGCTGATTCGCTGGCAGCCTTTTCCTTCAAGTCAGCCAAAATTTGGGCGCCTTCTGCCCTGGCTTCCTCACGAATGCGGTTGGCTTCGGTGCGGGCGTCAACAAGCTGCTGCTTGTATTCCTCCAGCGTCGCCGTTGCCTCGGCCTGAGCTGCTTCTGCCTTGGCGATGCCACCTTCGATGGCTGCGCTGCGCTCTGCGTAGGTCTTTTCGAACATCGGGACCACAAATTTGATCACGACGAACAGAAGAATAGCGAAGCCAACTGCAACAACCAGGATTTCCCACACGTTGGGGAGCAGAATCGCGGCGCCGCCGCCATCTGTTGAACCCTCGGCGTTAACGGCGGCGAAAGTCATGAAATTTTTCACTTTTCACCAGTCCTATCTACTTGGAAGTGAACGCGAGGGTCGTTACTGAATGACGAAGGCGAACACGAGACCAAGAATGGCCAAAGCTTCGGTCAGCGCCAAGCCAAGGAAGGCGATGGGCTGGAGCACACGCTGTGCTTCAGGCTGACGGGCAACACCGTTGATGTAAGCGGCGAAGACCAGACCCACACCGATAGCACCACCGATTGCGGAGAGACCGTAACCTACGAGGTTCATAGAGCCGTGCATGATGTTCCTTTCAAGATGCCCATGTGGGCAGGTTGTTTGGGTTATCCCCGCGAGGGGAATTCTTGGGGGTTAGTGCGAATCCGCGTGCAGTGCGCCTTCAATATAGATGGCAGTCAATAACACGAAGACGTAGGCCTGAAGCACCATGATCAGTGCTTCAAGTGCGTACATGGCGATAGCGCCGATGAGGACCAGCAAGGAAACGCCCTTGAGCGCTACATTGTCCTGCTCAACCAGGAATCGAATCCCTTCGCCCGCGAGCATCACAATCAAGTGGCCCGCCAGCATCGTGGCAAAAAGACGGAGGCTGTGCGTCATGGGGCGGACGATGAAGTTGGAGATAATCTCGATCGGTACCACCAGGAACAACAGCGGCAGCGGCACACCGGAGGGTACAACCGCAAGCTTCAGGTAGCGAATACCGTTGCGCTTGATACCCACAGCAATCCAGGTGACGAACACCATGGCCGCCATGAAGTAGGCGCCGCCAACATGCGAGAAGCTGGGGAGCTGCAGGATGGGGATGGCCCCATAAATGTTGTTCACCAGGATGAAGAAGAAAATCGCAAACAGGAAAGGAACAAACTTGACGAAGTCCTTCCCGCCAATGATGTCCTTCGCTACCGAGTTGCGCACAAAGCCGTAGCCCATCTCGCCCAAGAACTGCAGCTTGCCGGGAACCAATTGGCCCTTCCGTGCTGCGGCTATGAAGAACCAAGAAATCAAGGCCACGGACAAAAGTACCAAGAGCATTTGCTTGGTGAACTCAAAGCTTCCGATGGAGAAGAGTGCCGGCAGATGGCTCTCGACGCTCGGCGGGGTGAAGGGTCCACCCTCCAATGGGAGTGTAAGCGCGATCAACGCGTTTCCTCTCTGCAGTGTCCGTCGTTGGGCATTGGTATGGGAGCGGTTACGCTGCCCCCAACGTTTCTAAAAAATTCCGGCATCAGTCTTCTTTGTCGTCCATAGCACCGTTGTTACTGCCGGGTTCCTCACGGGGTGGAACTTGCGTTGGAGTGAGTCTCTTTGCGAAGGACAAATAAAATCCACCCGCAAGTCCAAGAAACGCTCCCAGCAGGACAATCCAGTGGGTTCCAAAGAAGATATCCAGTCCCCACCCTATCAAACTCCAGACCAGAATCCCGCCAATAATGTAGCTGAAGACGGCCATACCGGAGTTGTAGCCGCCCTCCGCTGCTCCGCCACCGGCAATGGAGACCCGATCATGCGGTTTACTCATGTTGGCCTCCCTGGGTGGGTTCCGGATCGGGGAAGATTTGCATGCGGGTTCGCGAAAAGGCAAGTACTTCGCTGGCTTGCCACAACAGCACGGTAACTACCGCTGAAATGAGGAACCACGGTGGGCTCATCCAGCTGGGGATTGCGAAGAACGCCAGTACTGCGCCGAAGCCCAGCACCTTAATCACGTAAGTGGCCAGGAAGACGCCAATAGCCCCGGAGGATTGATCCTTGCCAGCAAAATGGCCCACCAGCAGGCTTACGCCAAAGAACAGAGCCACCACAGCCCAGCCGATCAGCGCTGACACCAAGCCGGTGCCGCCGCTAGTGATCACGGCAATGATTGCCATCACTACCAGTGCTGCCGCCGTTACCAGCACCGCAAACCTGAGGATCTTCAGCCACGGGGATCTGGTGGCTAGAGAGGCGGTGACAAAGCCGGGGCCGCGCGTTACCGAGGACGACGCGGAACCTTTGCTCTGGTGCGCTCGCATAAATACCAATCAGATGGGAGTGGGAGAATGCGCGGCTAAACCGCGAGACATCAGCTAAATTCTACACGAGATAGAACTTCACCGGGACGAGTTAACTAGGCTCCCCCGCAGCGGCCGCAGCACGCCGGCGCCGCAATCGCTGGAAAATTGTGGGCGTTCGTAAATACAGCAGCACCACAACCGCGCACAACACCCCGGCCAACACGGAGATAGGCGGCCGATTGGTGGCAGCCATGATTCCCAACAGGCCGGTGAGCACCGTGGCTGCGCACACTACCAGGGTTGCCTGCACATGACTGAGGCCCACAATAACGAGCCGCTGGTATGCATGCCGCCGATGCGGTGTGTACCATCTCTCCCCCTCTGCAATGCGCCGGATCAGCGTTACAAACGTATCGGCCAAATAGATCAGGACCGGGGCAAAAACGAATTCCACGCTGACCCCGCAGAAAAAGGCCGCCACTGCAGTGACCGAGACGCTTGCCCCCAGCAGGTAGCTGCCTACGTCACCAAGAAATACGTTCCGTTTGCCCAAGTTCCAGGGCAGAAATCCAGCAAACGCGCCAGCAATCACTAGCCCTGCAATCACCAACCAAGACTGTGAACTGAGAGCCCCCGCTGCAGCGTAGAAAACTCCCACCAGCACACCGTGACTACCTGAAATACCGTTGATGCCGTCCATAAAATTCGCCACGTTGATATAGGCGGCGACGGCGATCATTCCGGCGGGGATCAGCCACAGGACGGCATGATTCAGGTGCCATGCCAGCAAGGAACTGGCTACGAGCCCAATACCCAGCTGGAACAACGCGCGCAAGCGGACGCCAACTCCGCGGAAGTCCTCCACCCACCCCAGCAACGCAGCGGTGGCGGCAGTGCCGGCACAGATCCACAACGTCACTGCGGCAGCCGCTGGCTGATGTGTCAGCGCAGCAGCACTCATTGTCAGCACCAATGCACCAGCCACCGCCAGGCCCATTCCACGAATAGTTGCAATGGTGTGTGAAGACCTATCAGTCGGCACATCTACCACGCCCAGCCGGACCAGCCACGGCCGCACGGTTAAGGGCAACAGCACACTCATTATCAGGGCAACGGCCCCCCACCACGCCAGCATTACGCGCTTTCGTCTAGTTCGCCGTCGGACTCTGCCTCGCTGGGTGTCACGTCCCCGCCCTCGCGTCGGCAGGTCTCCAGCCAGGCAATCATGTCCAAGGACTGCGGATCCAGGGGCTTGGCCCGGGTATGGGAAATCTTGGGGTGCAAGGATTTGGCATCCACTTCGCCAATTCCAATCAGCTCCTCGTGCATCTTTTCGCTGGGTCGCAAGCCAGTGAACACGATCTCTACATCTTTTCCGGAGAGCGCGATCATCCGCTGAGCCACGTCCAAAATGCGCACCGGGGAACCCATATCCAGAATCAGCACCTCACCACCGTGCCCGATGGCTCCGGCCTGAATCACCAACTGGCAGGCCTCGGGAATAGTCATGAAGAACCGAGTGACTTCAGGATGAGTTACCGTCACGGGGCCACCTGACTGAATTTGCTCAGTGAAGAGGGGCAGCATTGACCCCCTGCTCCCTATGACATTGCCAAATCGGACCGAGACAAAACGGGTGTGACTCTCTTGCGCCATCCAGGCTGTGAGTCGTTCCGCAGCGCGTTTAGAGTGACCCAACGCAGTGGTCGGGTTGGCGGCCTTGTCCGTGGACACGTTCACATACGTCTGGACGTTGACGGCCATGGCTGCGCGCAAGACATTCAGCGAGCCCAGCACATTGGTCTTCCAAGCTTCTTGGGGATATTGCTGTAGCAAGGGTGCGTGCTTGAGCGCGGCCGCGTGGAATACCACCTCGGGGACGCGATCCTTGAAAATTGCCATGATGGCTTCCGGATCCCGGATATCTGCCAGCACCGTATCCTTGCCGTTGAGCAGTCCATGGCCCGAAATGGATAATTGGGTGTGCTGCAAGCCGGACTCATCGCGGTCCAGCATGATCAATTCGGCAGGGTTGAATTCGCCAAGCTGCCGGCAGAGTTCGGAACCGATGGATCCGCCAGCCCCCGTAACCAGCACGCGCTTGCCGGTAATGTAACCAGCTATCTGCTCTACCTGGATATCCACCGGGCGCCGGCCAATCAGGTCTTCTACATCAATTTCGCGAAAATCGCCGAAACCTGCGGAACTGTCGGTGGAGAGCATGTCACGCAGCGGCGGTAGTACCAAGACACGCACTTTCAATCCGGCTACAAGATCCGAGATTTCGCGCACCTTGGCGGCCTCAACGTGGGAAAAGGCCAGAATGAGCACGCTGGCCTTGGTACGGCTCACCACTTCACGCAGATCGACTCCGCGGCCCAGAACCCCCACAGAGGAAAGCCGCAGGTGTTTTTTTGCCGGGTCGTCATCAATGAGCCCAACTGGATAAAACGGGGAGTCAGGATCCTGCATCATCCGCGCCACCAGAGAATTCCCAATGAAACCGGCGCCATAGATCAGCGCCCTGTCCGCCTGGGCACCGGGTTTGGCCTTGGACTCCACGTACATTCGTTTCACATAGCGCACCGCAGCCATCATCAGGGCAGCGAAGGGGAAGGCGATGGCACCGATGCTCCGAGCCACGTGGATTTCCGGGCCAACAATAATCAGCAACAAGATAATGGTGGCTGCCACAATCAACGTCACGGCAAGGAGCGCCTTGGCCTCATTGAAGCTTCCGAACGTGTACCGGCCGCGGTAGAGAGCAAAGCCCATTCCGGCCAGTAATTGCGTGACGATGGCTACGCCGATGACGGCCGCCGTGCCGTGGAAATTGATGAGGGTGAAATCGAGTTCATAGCGCAGCAAGATGGACAGCAAAATCGCCACAGACCAGGCCAGAGCGTCGAGGACAAATTGCGACCACAGCCATAGAACAGGCTTGGAGCTTTTGTCCCCGGCCGTATCGCCGGACGGTTTCTGGTCTCTAGTGCTCAAGTTTCTCTTTTTCTTACGACATTTCACATCTGGCGTCCGTGCCACCGCTACGGGCGGTCTGGAGCAATCCAAAGCTGAACAAGATGCCTGTACTAAACTGAAATCTACAATCGATACTAGACGCAATCGGAATAATTCTGAGTGTGCCATGCCCACCACCATGGCGTTGGTTGGCCCGAAAGGATACTCCTTGCAGGACTCCGTAGCCGTAGCGGCTGTGACCTTTGACCGTCCGGATGATGTCCATACACTCTTGGGCGCCCTCGAAACACAAAGTGCCAAAATCCTCTCCGTGACGCTTGTAGACTCCGGCACTGCCGATGTCCGCAGCATCGCAGAGGGCGGCAATGCGCCAGTGACCTACATCCGTTCCTTGGCGAATCTTGGCGGAGCGGGAGGGTTCTCACTGGCAATATTGTCTGCTATCGCCTCCGGTGCGCAGTGGGTGTGGATCATGGATGACGACGCACATCCAGAAGATCCCTCCACGCTGGCTACACTTCTGGCCGCCGCCAAAGAGCGAAACCTGGACGTGATTCTGCCGCTGATCGTGGCACCCGGGCAGAGCGATACACTCTCCTTCCCGTTCCGCTTGGATGGGCACCTCACGCATAACCGTGCCGCCGTGGAGCAACTGGGCTTTATCCCGGATGTGGCGCAGTTCTTCAACGGTGCATTAGTCAAGACCAGTGTTTTCTTCAAGGTG
>JABBNV010000077.1:9075-10553 GCA_019352125.1 Acidobacteriota bacterium
TTCAAGGTGGGGTTGCCTGATTTACGCCTGTTTATCCGTGGGGACGAGACTGACTTCATGCTGCGCCTGCGCGCTGCCAAGATTCCGTTTGGCACCTTGACCACGGTGGCCCTTTCGCACCCGCCGGGATGGTGCGAGGTACAGGAAGTCTTGGGCGACCGGCTGCATGTCCTGGTGCCGGAGACCCCGTTTAAGCGTTTCTACTTTTACCGAAATCGCGGCCACTTGGCCCGCAAGCACCGCCGCGTTCGCTCGTTTGTTGCTGATGTGGTGGGGTACCCGCTCCATTTCCTCAAGAAGCGGGACCTGAAGGGCCTGGCCTCCTGGGCTAAAACCTATTCAGCCGGCTTCCGTGGCGCCACGTTTGGGCCCCCGCAGGATGCGGACTTCTAAGGTGGCAGCCGTTACCACTGATTTCTTCTTGGTCATCGTCACCTTTAATCGAGAAGATTACCTTCGCAATCTGCTCACCAGCGTCGCGGCGCTGGACCCAGCGCCAGCCGCCGTCGTCGTCGTCAATAACGCCAGCACGGACGGCACTGCGGGCGTTATTGAACGGGCACGCACGGAGATGGCCATACGCATCATTGACCATTCACTGCCTACAAATGTGGGCGGTTCGGGCGGGTTCTCGGCCGGCTTGGAGCGGGCGTTGGCGGAGGGCGCGAATTACGTCTGGATGATGGACGACGACGTGGAAGCGTTGCCTAGCGCGGTGGGTGCACTTCGCCCCTGGCTGGATCATTATGGCGCTGTGGTGGGCCGCCGCTACGACAGTACCGGAGGCCCGTTCTTCTGGCAGCACAAGTTCAGTACCTTCCTGGGGTTCCCTCTGCCCGTTTCCCGTGACGTCTTTGCCCACAGCGAAGTCTTCCACACGGACGTGGGGTGTTTTGAGGGCATGGCGGTGACGGCTGCGGCAGTGCGCAAGGTGGGGCTGCCGGACCCCAGATTCTTCCTGACCTGGGATGACACAACGTATGGCTGGTTGATGAGCCTCAACCAACCGGTGGCTTACGTGAATGAGTTTGTGCTCCGCAAGGCTAGGCCGCAACGGCAGATTGATCTGGGTGTGCGGCACCTCAATGATTCAAATGATCTGAGCCGCTATTACGTGATGCGCAACCGGGCGCTGGTGGCCAAGTACTTGCAGTCAAAAGGCAAGTACCGGCCCATCGGCTTTGCGCTGGGCACTGTGCTGACCGTGGTCAAGGAGCTCCTACGGCTCTTTGCAGTGGAGCGAACGATACGCGGCGTAGGAGCGCTGTGGCGCGGCTGGAAGGATGCCCGCAAACTGTTCCAGGATACGGGTTGGGAGCCCATGCCGCCCTTGGCCGAGCTGCCCAGCGGCTCGGAAAGCACCGGTCTTTCGGATACTTCAGACAGTTCTGGCATTTCAGACAGTTCTGGTCACCCGGGCAAGCCATGAAGTGGGCAGTATTGGGCGCCAGCGGATTTGTGGGCTCCGCCATCGTGGC
>JABBNV010000078.1:0-1642 GCA_019352125.1 Acidobacteriota bacterium
TACTGCCAGGACAACGAGCTCACCTGGCTTGACTGGTCCCTCGACGAGTCGGCCCAAAACATGCTTATCTCCACTAAGCGGTTGCTACGGATTCGCCGAGACTTTCTGGCCAACCAGTCAAGCAGCTACCCGGCTCGCGGTGAGACTAGTTACCTGCATTGGTACAACACTGCTGGCGAACCCATGACGGTGGATCAGTGGAGAGATCCCGCACAGCGGGTAGTAACGGTTCGTTTTGGCTCAGCAGGGGGGCTATTGGATGGGCTGGTGGTCATTAACGGCTCCAGTCAGGACATTGACGTCACGATGCCGCACGCGGAAGATCCACGCTCGTTCGAATTGCGGATGTCCACTGCGGACGTAGTCCCCCCAGCCAAAGGTCTGCAATGGGAGTCTGGCAGTACCGCTACGGTGCCCGGATTGTCCATCAGCATTTTCCGTAGTGAGGGTTTGGACCGTAAGTGAGTAAAGGAACTCTGCGCCTGATTCTGGGCAGTGCCGCCGTGGTCATTGTTGCCGTCGTCGGCATATTAATGGCCAACGGGGGAGAACCCGCTGGCAGCACGCATCCGCCAGGGCATGCAGCCCCAGGCTCTGCGCAGATTGTGGGCGGCATAACCAGCAATCCTTCTTCGCTGCCCAGCATTAAGGAATCCATGCTGCCACCTGCGGCCAAGGTCATGTTGAAGATCATTCGCAGTAATGGTCCCTTCCCATATTCTCGCGACGGAATACATTTTGGGAACTTTGAAGGAATCCTGCCTAGAGAGGCGAACGGCTACTACAGGGAATACACGGTTGGAACGCCTGGATCTTCAGATCGGGGTGCACAGCGAATCATTGTGGGCAAGCCGGGCGATAAATACTACACGGATGACCACTACGGGCACTTCAAATTCATTGTGGAGGGTTCGTGAGCGCGGACACAGTTTTTGAAATCAGTGCTAAACCCACCAAGGACGCGGTGCTCCAAGAGTTTGCTCGAGTCCTGAGCTTTCCCCAGCACTTTGGATTCAACCTGGATGCCCTGGCGGATTCTCTGGCCGACTGGGTGGAGGGTTCCACGGCGGCACGTACTCTCATTGTGAATATCCACCCGGATTTTGCGGGAACCAAGGCACACGCTGCCGTGGTGGATATTGTGGAACACGCGGCTCAAGAGTCCAGGCGTGACGGGGCCGTGTACGGCCCCGTCACCGTCCTAGTGCGTCCTGGCGCAGCCGGTGTACCTACGCTGAAGCAATGAGCCCCAGCTCGGCAATATTGGCCAAGGCGTGGTGCTGCGGCAGAACGCGAACCGTGTAGCCAAAGCTACCGCTGCGCTCAATCTCTAGCGCACCAGTGAATTCGTGCCGGCCATCCCCCAAATCCTCTCCCGGTGTCAGGGTTACGGTGGAAGTATTGGTCAACTCATCCGTGTCCAACGCCTGCCCGTGCACCACCTGAACGGACACGCTGTCCGTTTCCAGACCGCCCAATCGAACAAGCGCGCGGACGCCAATACGATCGCCAATCTGCGGGTTGTCCGAGACGTCCAGCGTGTCTACATGTTCCACGACTACCTCCGGCCACGCTTGACGTACGTGCGAGGTGAACGCTGCGAGTTCCTTCGCCTCCGCGTAGCCATTGGCGCGCGCGCTTC
>JABBNV010000078.1:1652-10431 GCA_019352125.1 Acidobacteriota bacterium
GTGTACAGCCGGTTGACGTAGTCCTGCACCATTCGGGTGGCGGAGACCGCGGGCCCCAGGGCAGACAGCGTGTGTTTGATCATGGAAATCCAGTGAGTGGGCAGGGACTCTGCGGCGGCTGTAGAAGGGCCCGCCGCGCCCGCACCCTCGGACACTGTAGTCCCGTAGAAGCGAGGCGCCACCTGCGTCTCCAGCAGCTCGTAGAGTGCTGCTGCCTCGATGTCATCGCGTTCTTCGGGTGAGGCTCCGTTGTTGGCCGTCGGAATGGCCCAACCGTTTTCTCCGTCGTACAGTTCGTCCCACCAGCCGTCCATGACCGAGAGGTTGAGGGAACCGTTGATGGCGGCCTTCATTCCCGAAGTTCCGCAGGCCTCGAGCGGACGCAATGGGTTGTTCAGCCAAACATCGCAGCCTGGGAACAGAGTCCGTGCCATGCCAATGTCGTAGTTGGGCAGGAAGGCAATCCGGTGGCGTACTTCCGGGTCGTCCGTAAAGCGCACCAGATCCTGAATCATCTTCTTGCCTGCATCATCAGCGGGGTGCGATTTACCGGCAATGACCAGCTGGATAGGGTGCTCCGGGTGCAGCAGGAGTGCCTTGAGCCGCGCAGGATCGCGCAGCATCAGGGTCAGCCGCTTGTAGGTAGGAACACGTCGCGCAAAGCCGATGGTGAGGACGTCGGGATCAAGAATGGAATTTGTCCACGCTAGCTCCGCATCCGCAGCGCCGCGCTTCTTCCAGGATGCGCGTACCCGACGTCGTACGTCCTCCACGAGTGCCATACGCAGGCTGCGGCGTAACTCCCAGACATCTCTATCGGAGACGTCGTACACCTTGCTCCAGCCCGGTCCATCCAGCACCTCGGCGCCTAGGCGGTCCTTGGCCAATTGACTGAGCTGCGGGTCAACCCAAGTTGGTACGTGCACACCATTCGTGACGGAGGTAATGGGAACTTCGTCATGATCAAAGCCCTCCCACAGACCGGCAAACATTTCGCGCGATACCACGCCGTGCAGCTTTGCCACGCCGTTGGCGCGCTGAGCGAGCCGCAGGCCCATCACAGCCATGTTGAACACGGAAGGATCGCCGTGCTGGTAATTCTCTGCGCCCAGTGCGAGCACACGCTCCAACGAAACCCCGGGAGCCAGCCCGGCCTCGAAGAAGTGGCGGATCTGGCTGGCGGGGAAGCGATCGATTCCGGCCGGAACCGGTGTGTGGGTGGTAAACACCGTGGAGGCACGGCCAGCGGCCAAAGCTTCGTCAAAACTGAGCGGCTGGGCAGTGACTGCCGGGTCCATCAGCTCGCGAATACGCTCCACGCCCAGGAACCCAGCGTGTCCCTCATTGGTGTGGAACACTTCCGGGGCAGGAGTGCCTGTAAGGCGTGCGTAGACCCGCAGAGCCTTGACTCCGCCCATGCCAAGCAACAGTTCCTGCTGGAGACGGTGATCGCCACCGCCACCGTAGAGCCGGTCCGTAATCTTTCGAGCCTGCTCGTCATTCTCCGGAACATCGGAATCAAGAAGCAGCAAGGGTACGCGGCCCACATCGGCACGCCAAACGTACGCGTGCAGCGTTCGGTCGTCGGGTAGCGGTAGCGAAACGCAGCACGGCGTGCCGTCCGCCTCGCGCAGGAGTGTCAGCGGCAGGCCATCGGGGTCCAGTACGGGGTACGTCTCCTGCTGCCACGCATCGCGGGAGAGGGACTGCTTGAAATAACCAGCCTGATAGAGCAGACCTACGCCCACCAGCTTCACGCCCAGGTCAGAAGCAGCCTTGAGGTGGTCTCCTGCGAGGATGCCCAGGCCGCCAGAGTACTGAGGAAGGACCTCGGTGATGCCAAATTCGGGGGAGAAGTACGCGATGCTGGCGGGGGCCTCGTTCCCCAGGCCCTGGAACCAGCGCGGACCGTCCAGATATGCCTGAAGGTCGTCGCTGGCGGCGGTGACCCGAGCCACCACGTCAGCGTCTTCCGCAAGGGCCTGCAGTTGTTCCCGGCCGACGGCACCGAGAAATTTCAAGGGGTCATGAGCGGATTTTTCCCATAACGCAGGGTCAAGACTGGCAAACAACTCACGGGTGGGAAGGTGCCAGGACCAGCGCAAATTAGTTGCCAGCGTGGCCAGCGGGGCAATTTGCTCGGGCAAAACGGTACGGACTGTGAATCGACGAATAGCCTTCATCTGCGCCACATTAGCGCACAAAAATGCGTTTCAACCCAACCGGAAGTTTCCAACAAGTAAATGACGCCGCAACAGTCTCTGACGCGAATGCTCCGATTGCTTCCTTAGCGCTACTAATGCATGTTTTCCTTAGCAATCTGGCGTCAATTTCGCTAACGTGTCGAGAGTGAGTTCAAAAAGAGCAGCCACGTCCAGAACCTCCAAACCCCCTACCAGTGCGGCGGCACGCAAAGCTGCCGCTCCAACTCCTGAGGCCAGCAAGATCACGGCAGTACAGAGTTCAGCGCCCGCGCAATCAGTGACCGATGGCCTGCGTTTTGGCCGCTTTCCCATCACGGCGGTATCGCCCGTCATCGAAAACGGTGCCTTCGCCGCCAAGAGCATTCCTTGCGCGGACCTTGAAGTGGGGGCAACCGTCTTCCGCGAGGGCCATGACGCCCTGGGCGTAGAAGCCGTGCTCTTTGACGCGGCGGCCACGGAGCGTCAGCGTGTGCGGCTACAGCCGCAGGGTTCCGGGTTGGACCGCTGGCACGGAATCATCTCCCCAGCGTCAGAAGGCTCGTGGACTTTCAGAATTGAGGCCTTCAGCGACGATTACGGCACGTGGGAGCACAACGCAGAGGTCAAGATTGCTGCGGATGTAGATGTAGAAGTGATGCTGGCCGAGGGCACGGCGCTGCTGAGCCGGGCGGCTGCGGAACCAGCTCGCCTGGACGCGGACTCGAAGACTTTCAAGGCTGCAGCGGCACAATTGGCTGACGCGACGCTCAGCGTGCCCCAACGGCTGGGTGCTGGAACGTCCGCTGCGGTCAAGGCCGCCGTGCAGCGCCGACCCATCAAGTCCATGGTTAGCGTGAGCCCCTCCTACCCGATCGTCGTAGAGCGGCTCGCGGCTGGGTTCGGTGCCTGGTACGAGTTCTTTCCCCGCTCCGAAGGCGCTCGCAAGGATCCGGCTACCAATATGTGGACCAGCGGCAATTTCCGTACCGCTGCCAAGCGGCTGGACTCGGTGGCGCAGATGGGTTTTGACGTCATCTATCTCCCGCCCATTCACCCGATTGGAACTATCAACCGCAAGGGCCCCAACAACACCCTGGTTGCTGCTTCCACTGATCCAGGCTCGCCGTGGGCCATCGGCTCTGCCGACGGCGGCCATGACGCCATTCACCCGGACCTTGGCTCCTTTGAGGATTTTGACGCCTTTGTGAACCGTGCCGAGCAACTGGGCCTTGAAGTGGCGATTGATCTTGCCCTACAGGCCGCACCGGACCACCCATGGGCCACCAGCCACCCGGAGTGGTTCACCACCCGCGTGGACGGCACCATCGCCTATGCGGAGAACCCGCCCAAGAAGTATCAGGATATTTACCCGCTGAACTTTGACAATGATCCGGATGGCCTGAGCCACGAGATCCTTCGCATCGTGGAGCTGTGGATCAGCCACGGCGTCAAGATCTTCAGGGTGGACAACCCGCACACCAAGCCCGTCTGGTTCTGGGAGTGGCTGATTGGCACCGTCAACGCGGCTCACCCCGAGGTGGTATTTCTCGCTGAGGCCTTTACCCGGCCGCCCATGATGCACGCTCTAGGCCGTGCGGGATTCCAGCAGTCGTACAGCTACTTCACGTGGCGCAACACCAAGGAAGAGCTGGAAGAGTACCTGACGGAAATTAGCCACGAATCAGCTGCCTTTTTCCGGCCCAACTTCTTCGTCAACACTCCGGACATTCTCACCGAATACTTGCAGTATGGCGGCCCGGCAGCGTTCAAAATTCGCGCTGTGCTGGCGGCCATGGGCAGCCCGCTGTGGGGTGTCTACGCGGGGTTTGAACTCTTTGAGCACGTGGCGCGGCCCGGTGCGGAGGAGTACATAGACAATGAGAAGTTCGAATACAAGCCAAGGGATTTTGCGGCGGCCGAAGCGTCAGGCAGGTCTCTGGCTCCGTTCCTCACCTTGCTGAACAGGATCCGCAAGGAGCATCCCGCGCTCCGCGAGTTGGCCAACCTCCAGTTGCACCGCACCTCGGATCCAGCCACCATTGCGTTCAGCAAGCACAAGAGGCGCGTGCTGGAGGACGGGACCGTTGAAAAGGATACAGTCATCGTGTTGGTCAATGTGGATCCACACAGCGCCCGGGAAGGTTCCGTCCACCTGGATCTGGCCAAACTGGAGCTGGACACGTTCAACGCAGATGGCACCTTCACGGTGGATGAACTCATTACAGGGCAGAGTTGGCAGTGGGGCGCCGAGAACTACTTCCGCTTGGACGCCCATGCGGAACCCGCTCACATTCTTCACATCAGGAGGTAACCGGTGGCCTTTGCCCACAACTCGTCGTCGAGCATTTTTAACCTGAATGCTCCGGGACTGCAGCATGATCCCCACTGGTACCGCAAAGCGGTGTTCTATGAGGTGCTGGTTCGCGGATTCGCTGATGCCAATGGGGACGGTTCCGGGGATTTCTCGGGCCTGATTGACCGCCTCGACTACCTTCAGTGGCTAGGTGTGGACTGCCTGTGGCTGCCGCCGTTCTTTGACTCACCGCTGCGTGACGGTGGCTACGACATCCGGGACTACTACTCAGTGCTGGATGAGTTTGGCACCATCAGTGACTTCAAACGCCTGGTGTCCGAGGCCCACGCTCGTGGCGTGCGCGTCATTATTGACCTGCCGCTCAATCACACCTCGGATCAGCACGAATGGTTCCACGAGTCCCGTCAGCACCCTGATGGCCCGTATGGTGACTTTTATGTGTGGAGCGATACTGACGAAAAGTATGAAGATGCACGCATCATCTTCGTGGACACGGAGGAATCCAACTGGACCTTTGATCCGGTGCGCCGCCAGTTCTTCTGGCACCGCTTTTTCTCGCACCAGCCGGATCTGAACTTTGAGAATCCGAAGGTGGTGGAGGCAATCTTTGAGGTTGTTTCCTTCTGGCTGGATCAGGGCATTGACGGCTTCCGGGCGGACGCGATTCCGTACCTTTTTGAGGAGGAAGGCACCAACTGCGAGAACCTGCCGGCCACGCACAAGTTCCTGCGGGATCTGCGTGCCATGGTTGATCAGCATTACCCCGGCCGCGTAATCATTGCGGAGGCCAACCAGCCACCCGAAGAAGTGGTTGAGTACTTTGGTACCGCGGAGGAGCCTGAGTGCCACATGGCCTTCCACTTCCCCATCATGCCGCGGCTGTACTACGCCCTGCGGGACCAAAAAGCGGCTCCCATCATTGAAACGATGAAGGAAACGCCAGCAATCCCCAACGGTGCCCAGTGGGGTACATTCTTGCGGAACCATGATGAGTTGACACTGGAAATGGTGTCTGCGGAGGAACGCGAAGCGATGCTGGGGTGGTATGCGCCGGATTCGCGCATGCGAGCGAACGTGGGCATTCGACGTCGTCTGGCGCCTTTGCTTGATAATTCGCGTGCGGAGATGGAACTCATTAACGCCCTGTTGCTCTCCCTGCCCGGCAGCCCCTTCCTGTACTACGGGGATGAGATCGGCATGGGGGACAATATCTGGCTGGATGATCGTGATGCGTCACGTACGCCCATGCAGTGGAACCCGGACCGCAACGCTGGGTTCTCCGACGCGGATCCGGGCAAGCTGTATCTGCCGGTGGTGCAATCGCTGGTCTATCACTACAACCACGTCAATGTGGAGGCGCAGAGTGCGCACGCCAGCTCCCTATTGCACTGGACGCGGCAAATCCTCAATGTGCGCCGGAACCACCCGGCATTCGGTCTGGGGGAGTACCGCAACATTGAGGCAACGGCAGAATCGGTGCTGGCTTTTGTCCGTGAATTGCCGGATGGAAACCCTGAGGGTGAGCAGTCCGAGACGATTCTGTGTGTCTTCAACCTCTCACAGCACCCGGTATCCACCCGCGTGCGGATGCCTGAGTTTGCGTCGCGGGGACTGCGCGATGTGTTTGGCGGAGCAATTTTCCCCGGGATTGGCGACGACGGCGAGCTGACGTTGACCTTGGGCAGTTATGACTTCTTCTGGTTGCGACTGCGCAATGCCAGCTCCAACCCGGCTTCACCGCAAACTACTGCTATGCCGGTGCTTTCTCAGGGAATGCCAGGGATGATGCTTCCTCCGGCGCCTACGCACCATGCTTCCGCTGGGCAGGAAGCACAATCATGATCCGGGCAATGGAACCTGCGCTGACGCCGGAGCTTGAGGCGCTCTTGCATGCTTGGTTACCGCAGCAGCGGTGGTTCCCGGTGAAGAGCGGTGAGTTCTCCCTCACACCGAGTGCGCGGATGGCCGTTGGTGAACCCTCGGCGCTGGTGGGGTTGGAAATCATTATCCTCACGCTGCACTTCACCGCATCGGATGGCTCCGCGCGCAGCGAGGTTATTCAAGTTCCGCTGAGCAACAGGTCTGCTGAATTGGGTACCGCAGACCTTGCTTTGGTGGGCCAGTTGGTGGATCAGGAGCATGGCGAGCGGTGGGTCTATGACGCGCTCCACGATCCGGTATTTGTTGCGTCCTGGCTGGATTTTCTCGCAACAGAGTCACATAGTTCAGGCGCCATTGTTGGCCATTCCAGCGCGGCATTTCGGGCCAGCCGCACCCCGGGGTCGCTGGGGCGTTCACGTGTGTTGGGCGGGGAGCAGTCCAACACGTCGGTGGTGATTCCCAATTCTGCGTTGCCCGTCATTCTGAAGTTCTTTCGGGTGCTTTCCCCCGGGGACAACCCAGAAGTGGTCGTAGGATCAGCGCTAACAGAAGCGGGCTGCACGGAGGTTCCCGCCGTACACGGCTGGGCCACGGGTCAGTGGCTGGCGGGCGGGCAGCAAGTTAGCGGGCACCTGTGCGTGATGGCAGAATTCATCCGCGGTAGCGAGGACGTGTGGTCACTCGCCGTTGCCTCCGCAAGAGCCGGCTCCACCTTCACGCACCAGGCAGTGCGCCTTGGTGCCGCGTTGGCACACGTCCATACCTCCTTGCAGGGAGCGCTGGGCAGCCACGTAGCTAGCGCCGATGAACGGGACGCACTCTTGAATGCGTTGGCCGGGCGGATCCGCTGGGCATGGGGTATGGCCGCTGCAGCGGTTGGGCCCTATGAGCAGCAGGTTGACGCTCTGCTGGCTCAGTTGCCGGAGGAAAAAGAATTGCCGCTCCTTCAGCGAATCCACGGGGACCTGCATCTGGGGCAGATATTGCACGCTGGTACGCCCGACGGTTTGGTTGCTGACCGCTGGCTGATCCTGGACTTTGAGGGCGAGCCGTTGCGGCCTGTCAGCGAACGCAACGCGGACGACGTTGCCGTGCGCGACGTCGTCGGCCTCTTGCGATCCTTTGACTATGCTGCCGCTGCGGCGCAGTCCGAGGAACCAGAGGCCGTAGCTGTTCCTGCGGGCTGGGCGGACGAGTGCGCAACTGCGCTGCTGGCCGGTTATCAACAGGCTGGGGGCGTGGCCATTGATCAGGATTCTCCGCTGTTTCTAGCCCTCTGGCTGGACAAGGCACTGTACGAAGTTGTGTATGAACTCCGGAATCGGCCGCACTGGGTTCACATTCCCGTTGCAGCTGTGCGCTGGGCCCTCGAACGAAACGAAAGTGGTGAACCGATGAAGAGTATCCATGGGGAAAATTCGGCAGCGAGTTCTGCTTCAGTGCCTGCGGCAGCTGTACCTGCAACACCCGGAACTGAACCTGAGCCCACGCCCACGGCTTCGGTTCCGGTGCCCGTGCCGGTAGAGGCGGATGTGCTGGCCCGGGTAGCTGAGGCGAGTTACCACGCGCCCCACTCTGTGTTGGGTGGGCACGTGGGGGACGACGGCGCCGTCACCATTCGCAGCGTGCGTCACCTGGCCTCCGCAGTCACGCTGGTGACGGAGGCAGGACGCACGCCCATGACGCACGAACTTGGCGGAGTCTGGGTAGCCACCGTTGATCCCCTCATCCCCGGCCACACCCCGGACTATCGGCTGGAGGTCGAGTACCCGGATGGGTTCATGACGTTGGCGGATGATCCCTACAGGTTCCTGCCCACCGTGGGTGAACTTGACCTGCACCTCATGGGGGAGGGCAGGCATGAATCGCTCTGGCAGGTGCTGGGAGCGCATGTTCACCGGTACCCCTCTGCCCTGGGTGATGTACAAGGTGTGGGCTTCTCCGTCTGGGCGCCCAACGCCCAGGCCGTTCGGGTAAAGGGCGAGTTCAATAAGTGGGACGCTCGGCACCATGGAATGCGTACGCTGGGTTCTTCCGGCGTATGGGAGCTCTTCATCCCGGATGTGGTGCCCGGAGCCCGTTACAAGTATGAAATTCTCACCCGTAGCGGTCAGTGGATCGAAAAGGCTGACCCGATGGCCTACGGCACGGAAGTTCCGCCCCTGACAGCCTCCCGGGTAGTGGAGAGCTCCTATGAGTTCAAGGACTCGGATTGGTTGGCGGCTCGTGCCCAGCGTGACCCGCACAATTCGCCCATGAGCGTCTACGAGGTACACCTAGGGTCCTGGCGGCTGGGGCTGGATTACACGCAGCTAGCCCGCGAGCTGGTGGAGTACGTGCAGTGGATGGGCTTTACGCACGTGGAGCTGATGCCCGTGGCGGAGCATCCGTTTGGTGGGTC
>JABBNV010000079.1:0-9933 GCA_019352125.1 Acidobacteriota bacterium
TCCGTCAAAATCTCAATTGTCAGGCGCTCCAACTCGCGCTCGCTCGTCTTCCGAGCCCCGGAGCGAGTCACTGAATAAACAACTGGATACAACTTGCGAATCGAGTCAGGGCCGCCCGTGGCGGAATCGTCGTCGGACGCGTCCAACAGCGCTTCGAGCGCTACCCGCGTAGCGTTTTCCTCAACCATGTTGGGCTGCCACAGTTTCTTCAATGCGCCGCGCGCAAATGCGGAACCGGACCCCACACTGTGGTGTTCCAACTCCTCATAGCGCCCCCCGGTAACGTCATAGGAAAACAGCCTGCCGACTCCCAATTCCACGTCAAATCCGGCGAACAAGGGAACTACCGCCAGACCCTGCAACGCCATCGGCAGATTTGCCCGTATCATGGCCCCAAGACGATTCGCCTTCCCGTCCAGGGAAAGCAGCGTGTCTTCGATTTTCTCGTAATGTTCCAGCTCTACTTGGAACAGGCGGGTAATATCTACGGCAATCCCAGCAGTGCCTGCAATTCCCAGCACCGAATACTGATCCGCCGGAAATACTTTTTCGATGCGCCGGCTGGCAATTGTGGTACCCATCGTGGCTCGCCGATCCCCCGCCATGAGGACTCCGCCAGCAAAACTCAGCGCCACGATCGTGGTGGCGTGTGGCGTTGCCGGAAGTGCGCCTGCTGGCAGAGTTCTGCCGTACGGAAGGAGGTCTGGCCGAGTGCTCGAGACATGCTCGGCGAAAGAGGAAGTAGCCGCAGCAGCTACCGCGTTGGCCGTTCCGTGAATTGCGCGATCAGTCATAACGCAGCCCTATTGTCCGCCCTTTTGCACAAACCCTCGCACAAACTCTTCTGCATTGGATTCCAGCACGCCGTCAATCTCATCCAACAGATCGTCAGTTTCTTCGGTGGCAGCGTGTGTTTGTGCAGCCGCGGGGGCTACAGCCGGGTCCGATGGGGGCGTCTGCGCGTTCTCTTCATCCCGCTCGGACGTTTTCTTATACTCTTGGCCAGCCATTGCGAGTCCCTTCGTCGATAACTATCTTCATCCTGCCACGCGAAGCCCCCTCTCGGAGCCACTAACTGGGGCTGCGCAACAATTCCTCCAAGAACCCTTCCACGTCCTGATGCCTGTCGAAGAGCTCTCCGGTGAGCTTCTGGGTGCCGCGCAACGGCTCCCGCGTGGCAACCCGTCGCAGACGGCGGTACTGCGGTAGTTCAAAAATGACCGAATCCCAGCTAGCGCCTGCCACTTGGGGACCAAACTGGGAGATGGCGCGTCCCCGGAAATAGGCCCGGGTATCCGTGGGTGGATTTCCCACGGCGGCGGCAATTTCTCCCTCGCTGACTACGGTGTCCATTCGGTTCCGCTGCAACAACCGGTAGTACAGGCCCTTCTCCGGGCGCACATCGGACCACTGCAAGTCGATGAGCCCCACCCGTGGATCCGACCAGTTAAGTGAGTCACGGGCACGGTACTGCTGAATGAGGGACAATTTGGCAGCCCACTCCACCGTGCGCGACACCTGATCCACCCCACGGCCTAGCCCAGTAAGCACCTGTTCCCACGCTTGCAGCACGGCAGCAGTATGGCCATCCCCTCCGGGGGTGGAATCTGCCCCGGAACGGTGCGCCTGTTGGGCGGCTGCTTCAAAATAGAGCCACTGAACTTCTAGCGCCGTGAGCCGACGGCCATCGGTCAGGCGCATCTTTTGCGTCAGGGAAACATCATGACTCACCGCATGGAGTGCCTCAACGGGCTCATGGATTTCGGCGACCGGGGCAAGCCCCTGTTCAATCAGATCCAGCACCAACGCCGTCGTGCCAAACTTGAGGTAATTGGCGCTTTGGCTGAGGTTTGCGTCCCCCACAATCACGTGGAGTCGGCGGTACTTGTCTGCGGTGGCGTGTGGCTCATCACGCGTATTGATGATGGGGCGGCGGATAGTGGTCTCTAGCCCAACTTCGGTTTCGAAAAAATCAGCCCGGGCGCTCAGCTGGAATCCTGCACCGGCTCCGTCTTGCCCCAAGCCCACCCGTCCTGCGCCACAGACGACGGGCCGGGTAACAAAAAACGGCGTCAGCCCTGAAACGATATGGCCGAACGGTACGCTGCGCGGCATCAAATAGTTCTCATGCGATCCGTAGGAGACCGCCTTATTGTCCGTGTTGTTCTTGTAGAGATTCACCTGAGGTAGTGAAGTGTTTTGCGCAATCCAGCGCACGGCCGCCAGCGCCACCTGATCCCCCGCAGCGTCCCAGATAACGGCGTCACGTGGGTTCGTCACCTCGGGTGAGGAATATTCAGGGTGGGCGTGGTCAACATAAAGCCGCGCACCGTTGCCCAACACCAGATTCATCATCAACGCTGACGGGGCTGCGTCGTCCTGATCCTCGCCATCAGGCGAGTCCTCCCCGGCGTCTTCTTGGGCAATCTGCGCCGCCGTCAATGCGGTGGGCTCGGAATACCGTGGGGCGTCGGTTAGCTGGGACGGGTGAGCAGCATGCCTGGGCACGCTCCAACCTCGAGCATCAGCCAAAGGATCCTCATCCGAGTAGTCCCACCGCGCCTCTCCGCCACCGGCGCTTCGCTGCCCGGTGGTGTGGGCATACGCATTGACCACCTGCGCGGACAACCACGTTGCATTGGCGCCCGGCTGAGCAGGGGCATGAATCCCATATTCGGTTTCGGCCCCCATGACCCGCACAGCACTCATAGATACTGCCCCGTGTTGGACGTGGTGCTGATAGTCTTCCCGGGTTCCTGACCACCCTTGCCCTGCACAATAGTGCGGATGTAGGTGATGCGTTCACCCTTTTTGCCCGAGATCCGCGCCCAGTCATCCGGATTCGTGGTGTTCGGCATGTCCTCGTGCTCGCGGAACTCGTCCACCACAGCGCGGAGCATGTGGTCAATGCGGATGCCCTTGTCCCCAGTGGTCAACAAGTCCTTGATGGCATATTTCTTGGCCCGGTCCACGACGTTTTGGATCACTGCGCCCGAGTTGAAATCCTTGAAATACAGCATTTCGCTGTCGCCGTTGGCGTAAGTGACCTCCAAATACTCGTTCGATTCAGCTGTGGAGTACATCGCCTCCACGGTTCGCTGAATCATCGAGCTCACCGTGTCCTGCAGGTTTCCACCGTTCGCTTGAACATCGTCCGCGTGGAACGGCAAATCCACCGTCACGTACTTGGCAAAAATATCGGCAGCAGCCTCCGCGTCGGGCCGCTGGATCTTCACCTTCACGTCGAGCCGTCCGGGACGCAGGATCGCGGGGTCAATCATGTCTTCACGGTTCGATGCCCCAATCACAATGACGTTATCCAGCCGCTCCACACCATCAATTTCGCTGAGCAGCTGCGGCACAATCGTGGTTTCGACGTCGGAGGAGACACCGGTTCCTCGGGTTCTAAACAGAGAATCCATCTCGTCAAAGAAAATGACGACGGCACTGCCGTCCGAGGCTTTCTCTCTGGCCCGGGCGAAGATCAGGCGAATCTGGCGTTCGGTCTCCCCCACGTATTTGTCCAATAGCTCGGGACCTTTGATGTTCAGGAAGTAACTCTTCTGATCCGTGGACCCAGCCTTTTCGGCAGCACGGGCGGCTAACGAGTTGGCCACGGCCTTCGCGATGAGGGTCTTGCCACAGCCGGGAGGGCCGTACAACAGAATGCCTTTGGGAGGTTTGAGGCCATGCTCTCGATAGAGATCCGGATGCAGGAACGGAAGCTCCACAGCATCTCGAATTTGCTCAATCTGCGGGCCAAGACCGCCAATATCCTGATACGAGACGTCCGGTACTTCCTCGAGAATCAGATTCTCCACTTCAGAACGAGGGATCTTCTCAAGCGCATAGCCGGAGCGGATATCGATGGATACAGCGTCTCCCACTCGCAGTCGGGATACTTTGAGCGCCCCGGAAAGCCGAACCACTCGCTCCTCATCCCCGCGGCCGGTGACCAGTACGCGATCAGTTCCCAACAGTTCTTTGACGCTGGCAACCTCCCCTGCGCGGTCAAATCCCAAACCAGCTACCACGGTGAGCGACTCGTTGAGCAACACTTCCTGCCCCACGCTGAGCTGCTGGAGATTCACTAGCGGAGATAGCCCTACCCGCATCTTCCGGCCGGAGTTGAAGATGTCAACACTCTCGTCCGTCACCGCCGGGCCGGAATCGCCTGGTTTACCTGCCCGTGCAGGATTCACCTGGACCACAGTGGCAAAACTGTACGGAGCCTGGCCGTCCTTTTCGAGTGCCGCTTTCAGCTTGAGGATTTCCGCTTTTGCGGCCTGTAACGTAGCCACCAAACGGGTGTTGCTGGTAGTGGCATCAGCAAGTTGCCGGTCAACATTTCGTAGCTTGTCTCGAAGAATATTAAGGGCTCGATCAGCCGATGCCGCATCCGCTGCAGCCGCGCTCGCAGTTCTGTTGGATTCGTCTGGCGTCTGTGTCACAGTAATCCTCCGGGTTCGCAGTACCTACGCTTCTACTCTTTCACAACGCTCTAGGCCACAGCGTTGTTTCAGGACTTGTCGCGTCGCAGTTGTTCAGCACGCAAAGCTGGATCTTGAGTGCCTCTGGTCTGAACCGTACTTGCCGCGTCTCTGGCCGCCCGGCGCAATTTCCGCTCGGAAATAGCACGTTCGCCCACGCTGCTGGGTGTCCAGGCGTTCATGTCCTCTTCGCTGAACTCAGGCTTTGAGGCTCGCCGCTTCGGGGTGATCCCTGTGACACCATCGGCCAACCGCCGTGTGACCATCAGAAACCCGGTGTGGGCCACCATCCGGTGATCGGGCCGTACCGCCAGGCCTTCCAAATGCCAGCCCCGAACCATTGATTCCCAAGCATCGGGTTCGGTGAATCGTCCATCATCTCGAATAGCTTCCGCCGTCCGAGACAGCTGCGTCACGGTGGCTACGTAATTGATCCATACGCCGCCAGGTGCCAACACCGTGGCTACGGCGTCCAGACACTCCCAGGGAGCCAACATGTCCAGCACTACCCTGTCAATGCTTCCGGGCGCTTCATGCTCCACCACAGCATCCTGAAAATCCCCCAGTGTGATTTTCCACGCGGGGTGCGGGCCACCGAACATGGTCTCAACGTTGCCACGGGCAATGGCCGCGAATTCTTCGCGACGCTCAAACGAGTGCAGATAGCCGCCGTCGCCCACGGCGCGCAGCAAAGAAATTGACAACGCGCCGGAACCAACGCCCGCCTCTACAACGCGCGCACCAGGGTAGATATCCGCCATGGTGACAATCTGGCCAGCATCCTTGGGGTAGACCACAGCGGCCCCGCGCGGCATGGACAGGACAAAGTCCGAGAGCAGGGGTCGTAACACCTGGTACGGCTGCCCGATGTTGTTGGCAACCACACACCCCTCCGGCTGCCCAATCATCTGTTCATGATTGATAAACCCCTTGTGGGTATGAAACGCCGTCCCGGGGGTGAGGGTGATGGTATTCATCCGCCCGCGATCATCGGTGAGTTGCACTCGCTCGCCCGGGCGCAACGGCCCACGGCGAACGTCGGCACCGTGCGGAGCGGTACCGGGCGCCTGGGACCGGCTGGGTGTTTCTTCAGTCATTGCCGTGGGTTCCTTACGTATCTGCACTCGAAAAAATTACTCAACAGGCGTATCCGCCCTAACCAACGTTGTGACGCGGATCCGGCTTACCGGTCACGGCAGCTACTACTACATTCTGGCTCAGCACTCCGGTAATCTGCCCGCGGAGATTGATCACCGCATATTCATGGCCTGCCAATTGCGCCAGGTATTGCACCAGCTCAGCACCCTCTGCCCCTTCTGGGACATACGCGCCCGGTGCCAGAGGCCGCGCTACAGCGGTGGCCAAAGTGGACGCAGCCAGATGCGCAGGTACCGAATCCAGGCTTTGGTTGTCAACAACAAATTCGGGCCGACCCTCTGGGCTGCACAACACAAACCTCAGCCCGGGGTTGGTTGCACGAATTCCCTGAAGAGCGGACACTGAACTTCCAGAGCCTAACCCTGCCGCTGGGTCTGCCAACCTTCCAGCGCTGATCTGCGGAAGTCGCAGGCGCATCCTTGCCCCTGCGATAGCTTGGCTGGCTCCCATCCAAAGGAACCCGGCAATAAAGATGCTGAACAACAAGGTGACGGTGTCGGGCCGCTGACCCTGCGCCAAGGGGGCAATGATGCTGCCCGCTAGCAGCAGCACCACAACGATCCTTCCGGCCCAACCTGCTGCTACGGTGCCCTTCTCCTGATTTCCAGTGACCTTCCATACAATTGACTCCACCAAACGGCCACCGTCCAATGGGAGGCCTGGCAGCACATTGAACAGCCCAATCAACAGGTTGGCCCACATAAAGATATTTGCCAGCAGACCCACCACAGCCATGGTCAGCGTCGTCGGCGTGGCTGGCAACAGTGTAATCACCAACCAGCCAACTCCGGCCAAGACAAAATTGGCTACCGGACCAGCAAAAGCGACAACCAGGCTACGCCAAGGAGTCGCAGTAAAGTTCTCAAATTGTGTGTGGCCACCCCACAGATTGAGCACAATCTTCTGAGTTGGCCATCCAAAGGTGCGGGCCATGAGTGCATGCGCCAATTCATGGACCAACACGGAGAGCAACAGCAACACCGAGTACGCCAAAGCAATCGCGTAGGCACCCAGACCCAGTGAAGGTGTGGCGTTCAGTAGCCGGGGCCCAAAGGTGATGATAGTAAAAGCGGCAATTAAAAACCACGAATAGGCAAGGACAATGGGGACGCCGGCAATCTTGCCCAGCGGGATGCCCTCTCGGCGCACTGCCACGGGTGCCGTGTCATTAGAACTCACTGGATTCTCCCGAAGTGTGGGTTTCGACACTGTTGGTGCGAGGGCCCTGCAGCAAACCATGAAGATCCGACAGAGTGCGCCCGCTCAAAGTGGTCCAAGGTACCTGTCCCAAGTTAGGAAGAGGGACTGTATGCGGTATTCCCACCGTGCACACGCCCGCTGCCACGGCCGAAGTAACACCGGGAACTGAATCTTCCAGCGCAACACATGTAGCTGCCGTAATGGCTGGGTTCTGTGCCTGCAGCAGATCGATCGCCTTCAAATATGGCTCCGGATGCGGCTTACCCTGGCTCACAGAGTCTCCCGTCACCAGAAACTTGAAAAAGGGGTGGGGCAAACCGTTCACCACTTCTGTGGCCAACGGTCCCTCGCTCATGGTCACCATGACGCAGGCGATGCCTTCCTGATACGCCTCGTGAAGTAATTCACGAGCCCCTGGACGCCACGGGATGTGCTCTCTAACCCGAGCCTGAACTTCAGCCGTCAAGTGATCGATGATGTCCCGGTTGCTCATCTGGACACCGGCCTGCTGCAGAATCCCGCTGGAAAAATAGAGTGATTGACCCACCAGCGCCATGGCTGCATCATCCGTCCACTGGCCGCCGTGGGCACGGACCAGAGCGTGCTCTGCGGCAATCCAATAGGGCTCGGTGTCAACCAGAGTTCCATCCATGTCCCACAACAGTGCTAGCAATTCGTCGCCAGCTTGGCGGCCATGGTAAGCCGTAGGTTCATCGAATACATCGGTCACGTTGAGGGGGGAAGACGGCATCTGCTCAGTCTACCGGCCAGCCACCCCCACCCACGTCGTCGTCCAAGCCGCTTCAATGCCCGCCCTGTCACCGCCAAACCGTGCAGGGGCGCCGCCTGCAGCCGTCGCGTCTCCATAAGTGGCCTACGTTGCGGCTACGTCCCCGGCTTCGCTGAGGGCGAAGCCTGCACAGTGCGCCATAACGTACCTTTCACCATGCCCGGGTCGTAGTGTGGGTGAGTGAAGAGTTTTGATGAGGGATCCGCACCCCAGGTGCACCGCTTGTTCGATCCAGCTCCTGACGGAGCACGGGTGACTGTGATGTTGGCGGCGTTCGAGGGATGGAATGATGCAGGCGACGCGGCTAGTGACGCGCTCAAATATCTGCAGCAGGCATGGGGCGCCAAGAAGGTTGCCAGTATCGATCCGGATGAATATTACGATTTCCAGTTCACGCGTCCTACAGTGAAGCGGACCAGCAGTGGGGCCAGGAAAATCAAGTGGCCCACCACACGCATCGCTAAAGCCACCGTTCCCAACACGGCCATCGACGTCGTGTTTGTGCACGGCGTTGAACCCTCATACAAATGGCGGGCTTACACGGCCGAGCTCCTAGCCCAAGCAGCAGCCCTGAATGTTAATTACGTGGTCCTGGTTGGTGCCCTACTGGCTGACGTACCGCATAGCAGGCCCATACCTGTGACCGCCACCTCTGACGAAGACGAGCTACGACAAAGACTAAACCTGGAGGCCTCCCAGTACGAGGGACCGATAGGTATTGTGGGCGTACTCTCTGAACTGGCAATTTTGGCGGGGCTGCCTACCGTCTCGCTGTGGGCAGCTGTGCCCCATTACGTGGCTCAATCGCCCTCACCCAAGGCACAGCTGGCGCTGCTCAACCGGCTCGAAGAATTGCTCCAGACGCCACTCGACACGCATGAGCTCAGTGAAGACGCACAGGCGTGGGAACGTGGCGTCAATGAGCTTGCCACAGAGGATCCGGAAATTGCCGCCTACGTTCGACAGCTGGAAGAAGCTAAGGACACGGCGGACCTCCCCGAGGCAACCGGGGAGTCCATTGCGCGTGAATTCGAGCGCTACCTGAAGCGTCGAGGCCAGGACACCCAGTAGCCAGCCGTGCGGAGGCAACTAGAGAATCACGCCTAGCAGGGCATCCAACGCATCGGAGATAAGCGCAGAGTCACGGGCGCTCACCGGTCCTTGGCTGTTGCTCGCCCAGTTATCCACCGCAGCCAACGCGGCCGGGGCGTTGAGATCCTCAGCCAGGGCAGCACGGATTTCTGCGAGCAGTGGCGCAGCGGTCCCGGATGCGGCGTTATCCACCGCAGAGCGCCACGTAGTGAGCCGCTCTTGGGCTTTTTTCAGCCCAGCATCAGTCCAGAACCAATCCGAGCCGTAGTGGTGGTCAAGGATGGCCAAGCGAATGGCCGCGGGCTCAACGCCGCTGGCCCGCAGCCGGGACACCAGCACCAGGTTGCCCTTGGACTTGCTCATCTTTTCGCCGTCCAGGCCCACCATTCCCGTGTGCGAATAGTGCTGCGCCAACTCGTGACCGCTGATCGCATAAGCATGCCCGGCGCCCATCTCGTGGTGCGGGAACACCAGATCCGAGCCTCCGCCTTGAACCGTCATGGGTTGTGGCAGGTATCTCTGTGCAATCACGGTACATTCAATGTGCCAGCCTGGGCGCCCCTCTCCCAGTGACTGTCCGGGCCAGAATGGCTCGCCCTCCCGTTTGGCTCGCCACAACAGGGGATCCAACGCATTGCGTTTGCCAGCGCGGTCCGGGTCCCCGCCCCGCTCGGCAAAGAGTTCCAGCATCCCGGCGGTATCTAGTGAACTAATCTGCCCGAGCCACCAAGGGCCATCCAAACTATGGGCCGCGCTGGATGCTGCCATCACATCGAAGTACACGTCCCCACCGGGATTATCGTCGTCGCCGGGCACTGCATAGGCCAATCCCGCTGCCACCAGCTTCTCTACCTGTGGAACAATCTCGGGGATGCTTTCCACGGCACCTACGTAATGCTGAGGTGCCAGCACGTTGAGCGCTTCCATATCAGCGTGGAGCAAAGCGATCTGCGCAGCCGCCAGATCCTGCCACTTCACGCCGTCCCGCAGAGCACGCTCCAGAAGCGGATCATCAACGTCTGTCACGTTCTGTACATAAGCCACGCTACTGCCGGCGTCACGCCACACACGGTGGAGTAAATCAAAGGCAACATACGTCGCCGCATGCCCCATGTGCGTTGCATCGTAGGGAGTAATCCCGCAGACGTACAGGCTGTACTCTGACCGAGCCGGGATTACCTGTGGCTTTCCGGTTCTAGTATC
>JABBNV010000079.1:9943-10325 GCA_019352125.1 Acidobacteriota bacterium
GGGGCGGGAATTCCAAGACTTCACGACCTATACCCTACGCACCCGGAGTGATGACACCGAAACCGAGCAGAATGAACAACACCAGGCCCAAGGCAATCCGGTACCAGACAAAAATTCTGAAGCTATTCTGCGAGATGAATTTGAGGAACCACCCGATGATGACGTATCCCACCACAAAGGCGATAACGGTAGCCAGCAGGGTCTCGCCAACTCCAAACGGCCCCTGTACACCTTGGTGCCTGACGAACACTTTGAAGAGCTCATATAGGCCGGAACCGAACACGGCGGGAATGGCCAATAAGAAGGAATAGCGGGCAGCTGCCCCACGGGTAAAGCCCATAAACAAACCAGCGGCAATAGTTCCACCAGAGCGTGAAACACC
>JABBNV010000080.1 GCA_019352125.1 Acidobacteriota bacterium
CCACCAGATTTTCCGCTGGAGCACTGACACCAATGGTAATTCCCTGAGTGGAAGATTCCTGGCTGGCTGTTCCATCCTTGGCCAGCCCACCCACGGCCAACACGCCCGGAATAGTAGCGGGAGCACCCGCCTGGGTCATGCCACTTTGCCGGTTTCCCGCGGCAGCCACAATGACCACGTCATGCTGCTCCGCATAGAGGAACGCATCATCCCAGCTCTGCGGCCAGCTGGTGGAAGTGCTGCCCAGTGACATGTTGATCACTTCGGCCCCATTGTCCACTGCCCAACGAACGGCGTCGGGAATCTGAACGTCAATGGTTTTACCGCCGGGGTTCGGCCCACCCAGCCATGCTGAGACGGACAATAGTTGAGCCTCGGGCGCAACGCCAATGACGCCGTCGGGCTTGATGCCGTTTGCATCCGGCGCCGGCGTTCCATGCCCCCGGCCCGCCAATACGGATGCCACCAGAGTGCCATGTACCGGCTCCGTCCCCACACCGTGCTGACCATCAGCGGACCCAGCCCCGGAGACATCCGTTCCGCCCACCACTGCGCCGACGAGATCCTGGTGCGTACCGTCGATTCCGCTGTCAATCACGGCAACCTTGACGCCTGCGCCCTTGGAGGTCTCCCATGCTTTGGTAATGCCTAAGGAGGTCAACCAATACTCGCTGTCCCGCAGCGTATCCGCCGAGGCCGCTGGCGCCTGCACCAGGCCGGTAGCCAGCAACAGCCCCACTGCCACGGCAGCACTGAGGCTGCGGGACCAGCGACTAATCGCCACGGTGCTCCACGGTGGGCGCGTCCACGGTGGGTGCGTCTAAGGTGGGCGCGTCCACGGCGGGTGCGTCCTGGGCGTTGACTGAAGACGCAGCGGTTTGGAGCGCAATGCCATCCAGAATGTCATGCTCACTCGTGGTGACGGTGGCTATAGCGTGCGTGCTCAAGGCCGGGATGCGCTGCACGATAGTGCGCCAAATCAGGGCTCCCGCACCAATGACATCCACGCGTCCGGAGTGCATGTATGGCAGGGCAGCACGCGCGTCATGGGACATTTCCAGCAGGGACGTGCAGGCTTCCACCACGCCACGCAGCGGCAATACCGCACCGTGAATGGCCTCCGGCTCGTAAGCCTCCAGTCCCAGCGCGTGGGCCGTAATAGTGGTCACCGAACCGGCCACACCAATAATGGTTACCGCTCGTTCTGCCGGAACCGTGCTGAGCATCGTGGTGAGGTACTCGTTGACCGTTGCTTCCGCCGAATCAACCTCTGCAGCCGTGGGCGGATCCGAGCGCAGGAACCTCTCGGTGAAGCGGACGCACCCCATGTCCATACTGCGGCCGGCAATGACGCCGTCCGCATTTCCCAGCACAAATTCGGTACTCCCGCCGCCCAGATCCACCACCAGCACCGGATCCTCGCCCAAGGCTGGAAGTACACTGGCAGCCCCGGCGAAGGAGAGCGCAGCCTCTTCATCCCCACTAACCACGCGAGGAGCAACACCCAGCCGGGACTCGATCCCAGCAACAAACTCGTCCCGGTTTTCAGCGTCCCGCGTTGCACTCGTAGCCACGAATTGCACCCGTTCTGCACCGTGCTGCGCAATCAACGCGGCGTAATCCTCCGCGGCAGCGAAGGTGCGGTCCAGCGCTTCCTCGCTGAGACGGCCGGTAGCATCCACGCCCTGCCCCAGACGCACCACACGCATCTCCCGGTGCACGTCAACCAGCGCACCGGCGTCATCCACATCCGCAATCAGGAGGCGGATGGAGTTGGTGCCGCAATCTATTGCTGCCACTCGCATGGCTAGTCCTTTCCCGCGTCGAGCCGGCGAACGTGCCGGCTCAGATCCTTGCTGGGCACAGGAGCATCCGCATCCCACGCTCCCACGCAATAGCACTTCTCCGCAGTCCACCATGGAGCAATGGCTGCCAGCGCCTCATCCCCCAAGGGGTTAACCCCAGGCCCGGCAGCCAGCGAATGCCCCACCAACACGTGCAAGCACTTGACGCGGGCGGGCATTCCACCCGCGGAAATCCCATCGATCTCAGGCACGGGCCCCGTACCTGCGCGCTCTCCAACGTCCCGCCGAGCTGCCAAATAGGCCTCGTGAGCGTTCCGGTAAGCCCGCGCCAGCTCGTCGTCGTGCTCTAAGCGCTCACTCATGGTGCGCATCATCCCCTCCGCTTCCAAACGCGAAACGGCGGCGGTAATCACCGGGTGAGTCAGGTAATAGGTGGTAGGAAACGGGATGCCGTTGGTCAACCGCGGCGCCGTGGCAGCCACCAGCGGATTCCCACAAACGCAGCGCGCAGGAATCTCCACCACGTCACGCACCGGCCGGTTCAATTGCCGGCTCAGGGTGTCAAGGTCCTGCTGAGTAGGTGTGGAAGCTTGCTCGCTCACGGCCAAAGATCCTGTTCTTGTTGATTCATCATGCCTTTCGAGCCAGCACCGTCCGTCAAGCACGGGCTCTATTCAGTAGCGGAGCGCGCGATGGACTGCCAGAGGCCGTCTACCCAAGGCAGGGCGGACGGATTGGCGCTGGTGGCAGCACTCCCAGCGCCCGCCGCTGTGTCCGGTTTTGCCGGTGTGTTCTCATCCCCGTAGACCCAATATCCAGTGTCTCCGGGCATCACCATGTTAACCCGGTCCCGTGCCTGAGCCTTAACGTAGTTGGGATCATCCCAACGGGACAGGTCCTTTTGAAGGGCCGTTTTTTGCTTTTCCTTGGCTGCGATGTCCGCTTGTAGGGACGCAATTTCCGCGCGTTGAGCCAAGTAAGTGCGCACCGTCGGCGCCAGGAGGATGGTGATGGCAACAAGTACGACGGCGAGGGCCAGCAAGCGTCCGGAAAAGGCCGTCGCAGGGACTGGGCGGGGGTCCTCTGTAGTGGATTCTGCGGGTTGCGGGCTCCGGCCAGTGCCCCGGATCTTCGCCCAGGAGGCGCCCGCGGATCCACGGGCAGCATCTGTGGCGGAGGCCAGCCGGCTCTTGCCGGAGGTCGTCGCGGCGCGGGCGCCGGTAGCTGCGGATTGGCTGCGCAGCGCCGTGGGCTCATCATTGGGGCGCGCATCGGTTGCTGGACCTTGCGCACCAGTCGTGGCGCCGTCGTCGTACGTGGAAGGCCCGGCAGAAGCGCCCGCGCGCGGACGCAAACTGGCTGCGCCGTCAATCTGTGCGCGCGGCACCTTGGGGCGACGGGTGGCCATGGAACTCCTGAACTGCGGTGGGTGACTGGCTAAGGCTAACCTTCACCTTAGCCAGTCACGCCTACTAGCTGGCGGTGAAACGCGGGAAAGCGGACAATCCGGCGTAACGCGCTGCATCATCGAGGTCCTCTTCGATGCGCAGCAACTGGTTGTACTTGGCCACGCGCTCGGAGCGGGCCGGGGCACCCGTCTTGATCTGACCGGCATTGGTAGCTACAGCAATGTCAGCAATGGTGGTGTCCTCAGTTTCACCGGAACGGTGCGAGGTGATGGTGGTGAAGCCGGCGCGCTGAGCCATAGACACTGCATCCAGGGTCTCGGTGAGCGTGCCGATCTGGTTCACCTTGACCAACAGGGAGTTGGCAGCCTTCTCATCGATGCCGCGCTGCAAACGCTCCGGGTTGGTCACAAAGAGATCATCGCCAACAATCTGAACCTTGTCGCCAATGGCGGCGGTCAGCGTTGCCCAGCCCTTCCAGTCATCCTCATCCAGCGGGTCCTCAATGGAGACCAACGGGTAGTCGCGCACCAATTCTTCGTAGTAAGCGCTCATCTCTTCAGCAGTGAGGGACTTGCCTTCGAACTGGTAGGTGCCGTCCTTGTAGAACTCGCTGGAGGCAACATCCAAGGCCAGAGCGATGTCCTTGCCCGGGGTGTAGCCGGCCTTCTTGATGGCCTCGAGAATCAGATCCAAGGCTGCCCGGTTGGATGGCAGGTTCGGGGCAAAGCCACCCTCGTCACCCAAGCCGGTGGCCAGGCCCTTATCCTTCAGCACGGACTTGAGGTTGTGGTAGACCTCAACGCCCCAGCGCAGACCTTCAGAGAAGGTGGATGCACCCAGCGGAACAACCATGAATTCCTGAATGTCCACGTCAGAGTCAGCGTGCGAGCCACCGTTGAGGATATTCATCAGGGGCACCGGCAGCACGTGGGCGTTGGGGCCACCGAGGTAACGGTAGAGGGCCAAGTCTGCGGACTCCGCTGCGGCGCAAGCCACAGCCAGAGAGACACCCAGGATGGCGTTGGCGCCCAGGTTGGACTTGTTGGCAGTGCCATCCAGATCCAGCATGGTGGAGTCAATGGCGCGCTGTTCTGCGGCATCCAGACCGATCAGGGCCGGAGCGATGGTGTCCAGGATGGCGTCCACGGCCTGCTGAACGCCCTTGCCCTGGTAGCGGTTCTTTTCGCCGTCGCGGCGCTCCACGGCCTCAAAGGCACCGGTCGAGGCGCCCGAAGGAACGGCCGCGCGGCCCACCGTACCGTCTTCCAAAGCAACCTCAACCTCAACGGTGGGGTTACCTCGGGAATCAAGAATTTCGCGTGCATGAATGGCTTCAATAATGGCCATGTAAGGCTCCTAAGCTGTGCTGCCCGTCAAGGGGGCCGAGCGGATATGAATAGACCTCGCTGTCGCCTCCAGCCTAGCGTGTTACGGGCAAGTAACGCATACAAGTCGCACACTTCCTCCCTCACATACGAGTGCAGATCCTGACGCTAAAACTGGGTTTCGGCGTCACGATTTGCACAGGGGTTGAGAAAAGGGTTGACAAGGTGAATATAGCGATATATCGTTGAAGTATCGCGATAGTTCACAGAAGCACCATCTGAAAACGCTTCATGGACACACCGTCGGGGGTCCCCATCCCCCGGCCGACCAACATTTCACTTCACTGTTAGTAGGAACCACATCATGTACAACCAAGAATTCAACCCAGAAACTCCACATTCGCAACACCGCCCACCGCGGTTTATGCCACGCGGTATGCACCATCACGGCGGCGAGCACGACGGCGGCCTCCCAGACGTTCCCGGCGAAGGGCGCGGACCTCGCGGCGAAGGCCGTGGCCCGCGCGGCGAAGGACGCAGTCGTGGTTTTGGCCCGGGCCGCGGCTTCGGTGGCTTCGGCCCCGGCTTTGGGGGACCTGGATTTGTCGGCTTCGGCCCAGGCTTCGGCCCCGGTTTTGGCGGCGGACGAGTCCGCAAAGGCAACGTTCGGAGTGCCATCCTCTCCCTCTTGAGCCAGTCCAGCTACAACGGCTACGGCATCATCAAGGCCATCGCCCTGCACACGGACGGCGCCTGGCGGCCAAGCCCAGGTTCCGTCTACCCCACCCTGTCCGCACTTCAGGCAGAAAACCTGATTGCCGCCGTCGGCGAGGGACGTAAGACGGAATTTGAGCTCACTGAGTTGGGCCGAGCATTCGTGGGCGAGCACTCAGCCGAGATGGCGGAGGTCTGGGAGGACGTCAGCGAAGAGGCCGGTGTCGGCGTGGACCTACGGCAGAGCCTCGGCAAACTAATGGGTGCCGTGCAGCAGGTCAGTCTGGATAGCGACGAGGAAAAGATCAAGGCAGCAACGGCTGCCCTGAACGAAGCCCGCCGCACCATATATCAGCGCCTCTCCGACTAGCCCGCGCTAGACCGGCCAAACCCCGCTCCACCACTAAACGGGGTTAAGGGAGGGTTTAGGGGAGGGAGTTGAGGTGGGCGCGGAGGGCTCGCTCCGGGTCAAGCCCGGCGCTGTGCGCTTGACGCACGACGGCGAAGAGCAGCGCACCCAGTTCACTCTCGTTGGCGGGCGGCTTGGTTTCGCCAGAAGCAGCACCGGCAGCGCAACCCGCAGGCTCCCCCGAACCCGCAGCACCTGAAACAACGAAACCAGCCAGGGACACCCCGGCACGTTCCGCGCGGTCCATGATCTTGGCCGCCCGGACCAGGGCAGGCAGCCCAGCCGGAATCCCCGCAAATACTGAACCCTCCGGTCGCTCCGTCTGCTTCACCGCGTGCCACGTCTGCTCAATCTCGGCAACCGTGGCGGGAAAAGACTCTCGCAGGGAACCGTCCGGCGCAAACACATGCGGATTCCGGCGGATCATCTTGGCTGTGAGCAGCTCGGCAACAGCAGCTAGATCAAACCGATCCTGTTCCGCGGCCAGTTGGGCATGCAGCACCACCTGCAAGAGCAAGTCGCCCAGCTCCCCCGCCAACGCGGCATCCGGATGTGAGCCCTCAATGGCCTCCACTACCTCGTAGCTCTCCTCGATCAGATACGTCACCAAGGATTCGTGAGTGAGTGCGGCCATCCACGGGCAGCGCTCCCGCAAAGCGGCAATGACGCCTACCAGGGCATCAATTGCCTGCGCAGCGGGAGCCCCTGTGGAGAGCGGGCCGGTCACGCTACCGAGCTTCGGTATAGGAAGCCACAATGTACTCGGCCAGGGCTTCGCGCTCCTCCAGCGGCAAGAATGCTGCCTCTGCTGCGTTCAAGCTCAGAGCCAGCAGATCATCAATGTCGTAGTCGAAGGTCTCCACCAGCAGCTCAAACTCATCCGTGAGGGTCACACCGGACATCAGCCGGTTGTCCGTGTTCACGGTGACGCGGAAGCCCGTCTGGTACAGCAAATCAATAGGGTGATCCGCCACTGTCTCACCAAATCCAGCAATGGCTCCGGTTTGCAGGTTGGATGAGGGGCAGATTTCCAGAGCGATTCCGCGGTCCCGCACCCAAGTGGCCAACGTGCCCAAGGTGACAATGCCAACCTCGTCCGCACCGTCGTCGTCGGCCATGAATTCAACCTCAATATCCTCGGCAATGCGTACGCCATGGCCAAGCCGCAGCGCCCGGCCGTGCACCAACGCGTCCTGGATGCTCTCTAAACCAGCGGCCTCGCCTGCATGGACCGTCACCGGGAAGTTTTGCTCCGCCAGGTAGGTGAAGGCATCCTTGAACCTGCTGGGCAGGAACCCGTTCTCCGCACCGGCAATGTCAAAACCTACGGCGCCAGAGTCCCGGTGCCGCACGGCAAGTTCAGCGATTTCCTGACCGCGATCTGCGTGCCGCATGGCGGTGATCAGCTGGCCCACCTGAATGTGCCGGCCTGACTGCTCCACAGCTTCGGTACCTGCTTCGATGCCAGCCTGAACCGCATCCACCACCTCGTCCAGGGTTAGGCCCTGCGTGAGGTGCTGCTCCGGCGCCCAGCGGACCTCGCCGTACACCACGCCGTCGTCTGCCAGATCGAGCACAAATTCTTCGGCTACACGGGCCAATCCCTCACGGGTCTGCATCACGGCAATGGTGTGGTCAAAGGTCTCCAAGTAGCGCTCCAGGGAACCGGAATCCGCAGACTCGCGGAACCATTCGGCCAGAGCCACGGGATCCGTAGAGGGCAGGGTATGCCCTACTTCGGCAGCTAGTTCAATGATGGTGGCCGGCCGTAACCCGCCGTCCAGATGATCGTGAAGAGATACCTTGGGCAGGGCCCGGATATCAAAATCGGCGGCTGTTGCGGTCTGGGGAGCTTCGGCAGATTGGGTCACAAGCTCAACTCTAGGGAGCTATCCGGGGCTTCGCTAGTTCGGCGTCGCGCAGGGTGGTGTCCGGGCCCATGATTTTGTCCGTGCGGGTGATGGTTGGGGTGTCCTGGAAAGGCTCCGAAGACGGCGCCGCAGACGCGGATTTGAACGTCGACGACGACGACGCAGCGGGCTCGGTCTCGGACTCCGGCTGCGCATCCGGTGCCTTCGCATCCGGCCGCGGGTGCCGCTTATCCAGCCACTTGTGGAGGAGTTTCATAGCGTGGTCCACCAAAAAGCCCATGATCACGGCGGCCACCACGGCAATGCCGATGCTCAGCAGTTGGTTGTGGTGCAGGAACTTCATGCCACCAGCCAGCACACCAATACCCACGGAGTACCCCGCCCAGGTAACCGCAGCAAAGGCATCCAAAATGAAGAACTGGCGGTGCGAAAACCGCGTGGCCCCAGCGGTAAAGTTGACGGCGATCCGGCCCACGGGGATGTAACGGGCCGTAAAGATCAACACGGCGCCGCGCTTTTCCAGTTCTTTGTGGGCCCAACCAAACGCTGCAGCCACCTTGGGGCGCCGCATCCAGCGGAAGCGCGTAGTGCCTAGGGCTCTGCCCAGGTAATAGGCAACGTTGTCCCCCAGGATGGCACCCAGAGCGCCACCGGCCCATAGCAGCCAGATATTCGGGTGCCCGATATGCGAGGACACCGTAGCCAGGGCAACGATGGCTGTTTCGCTGGGCAGGAAGAGAAAGAAACCGTCAATAAGACAGAAAAGCGCCACCAAGGGAACAACCCACCACGCAGTGGCAGACTGTTCAATCATGTGGTTGAGATTTCCCATCGTGTGGGGAATCCAGGTTAGCAAGTCCACAGTGGGGCTAACTCCTCTTCGGCTGGGCAATACACCTAGTTTCCCACGCCGATCAGTTAAAGCGCATCCATCTCACGGGTGACTCTTGAAAGCGCGCTGCTCCCCCTACAGTATGACGACGCAGCGATCCTAAGAGATACGGTCCAAAATCAATTCTTGGGCAGGGCGGGCGCCTTCCGGAGCAATAATGACGGCGTGCTCCAGCGCTTCCTTGGCCCGTTCAAACCGCTCGGGGGTATCGGTTAGCAACGTCATTAGAGGCTCGCCCGCACGGACCATTGCGCCCGGTTTAGCGTGCATCCGAACACCCGCGCCAGCCTGAACCACATCCTCCTTGCGTGCACGGCCCGCTCCCAGCCGCCAGGCAGCAACGCCCACGCTGAGCGCGTCCAGCCCCACCACTACGCCGTCCGCCGGAGCATAAATAACCTCAGACTCCTTGGCTACCGGCAGGGCCGCGTCCGGATCTCCGCCCTGCGCAGCAATCATCCGTTTCCACACATCCATTGCCCGCCCGTCCTTGAGTGCAGCAGCAGGGTCAGCGTCGTGAATGCCTGCCCCTGCCAACATCTCCCTGGCAAGCGCCACGGTCAGCTCCACCACGTCCTCCGGGCCGCCACCGGCCAGGACCTCCACTGACTCCTCCACCTCAATGGCGTTCCCCGCAGTAAGGCCCAGCGGCGTATCCATATTAGTCAGCAGCGCCACGGTATGAACGCCAGCGTCTTTGCCCAGCGCCACCATGGTCTCGGCAAGCTCACGGGCCATGGTCGCGTCCTTCATGAACGCACCAGAACCCACCTTGACGTCCAGCACCAGGGAGCCGGTTCCTTCGGCAATTTTCTTGCTCATGATTGATGATGCAATCAGCGGTATGGCTTCTACCGTGCCAGTAACATCGCGCAACGCGTAGAGCTTCTTATCCGCCGGTGCCAGGCCAGCCCCGGCGGCACAGATCACTGCGCCCACGTCCTGCAATTGCGCCATCATGGCCTCGTTGCTCAGATCCGCACGCCAGCCAGGAATGGATTCCAGCTTGTCTAGAGTGCCACCGGTGTGGCCCAGCCCGCGGCCGGACAACTGCGGAACAGCCACCCCAAACACGGCCACCAAGGGGGCCAGCGGCAGGGTAATTTTGTCCCCCACGCCGCCTGTAGAGTGCTTGTCCGAAGTGGCCTTGACCCCACCGCTGGGCGTGCGCAGCGAGGAGAAGTTCATCCGTTCCCCCGAGGCGATCATGGCGGCCGTCCACCGTGAGATCTCCGCCCGGCTCATCCCATTGAGCAGAATGGCCATGTTCAACGCGCTCATTTGCTCATCCGCGATCACGCCGCGGGTGTATGCGTCCACCGTCCAGTCGATCTGCTCCGGCGAGAGCGTTCCCTTGTCCCGTTTGGTGCGGATGATGTCCACTGCGTCAAAGAGTTCAGTCATGGCAGAAAATTTCCTTCAGTAAAATACAGCACAGCAGGTAAAGGGTTAGCCGAGATGTTGGGGACCAAAGGCATCCGGGAGCACCTGATCCATCGTTTTGATTCCGGCGGTTGTCATCAGTTCCATGGTGGCACCCCGAAACTCGTAGAGTAGCTGCCGGCAACGGCCGCAGGGCATCAGGATGTTGCCCTGTCCGTCCACGCAGTAAAACGCCCGGATGCGCCCACCACCAGAGAGCTGAAGTTGGCCCACCAGCACGCACTCGGCACACAGCGTTAGGCCATAGCTAGCATTTTCCACGTTGCAGCCGGACACCACGTGCCCATCCTCAGTGAGCGCCGCAGCCCCCACAGGAAAGGACGAGTATGGCGCGTAGGCCGAGCCCATGGCCGCCACAGCCGCGCGTTGGTCGCCTCGTCGATGATGACGAAACTTCCGGTGACGCGGTTGTCGCGG
>JABBNV010000081.1:0-5928 GCA_019352125.1 Acidobacteriota bacterium
ACGACTAGCTGAACTGAATCGTCAACAAACTGACCCGTATCAAGGATGAGGAGCATCATGCAATATCGCACATTAGGTAACAGTGGTGCCGTTGTTTCCAACTACGCGCTGGGCACCATGACGTTCGGGGCGGAGGCCACGGAGGAGATTTCCCACGCCATCCTTGACGGTTATGTTGAAGCCGGTGGCAACTTTATCGATACAGCGGACGTGTACAGCGCAGGTGTGTCGGAGGAGATTATTGGCCGCTGGCTTGCGGCGCGCTCCGGCATACGAGACAGATTGGTTGTTGCCACTAAGGGCCGTTTTCCGATGGGTGCGGGCCCTAACGACGTCGGGACTTCTCGCCGTCATTTGACGCGTGCTTTGGATGATTCGTTGCGCCGTCTCGGGGTGGAACAGATTGACCTGTACCAGATGCACGCGTGGGATCCGATCACTCCGTTGGAGGAAACGCTGCGGTTCCTCCATGATTCCGTCAGTCAGGGCAAAATCGCGTACTACGGATTCTCCAATTTCCTGGGTTGGCAGTTGACCAAGGCCGTCCACGTGGCGAAGGCACATGGTTGGAGCGCGCCCGTAACACTCCAGCCCCAGTACAGCCTGTTGGTTCGTGAAATCGAATCCGAGATAGTTCCAGCTTCCCTGGATGCCGGGATCGGCTTGCTCCCGTGGTCACCCTTGGGAGGCGGTTGGCTGTCCGGCAAGTACAAGCGGGACGAGCCGCCCACAGGTGCTACTCGCTTGGGGGAGAATCCCCAGCGAGGCATGGAAGCGTGGCAGCAACGCAATGACAATCCACGTACCTGGGATGTACTCGGAGCTGTGGACGAGATTGCTGCTGAACACGGCGTGGGCGCGTCCGAGGTAGCGTTGGCCTGGCTGGCGGACCGCCCTGCGGTGACGTCCGTGATTCTTGGTGCCCGGACTACGGAGCAGCTGGACCAAAACCTCGCGGCAGCAGATCTGGAACTTTCCGAAGCGGAGACCCAGCGCCTTACCGAAGTCAGTGCCCCGTCTCTGGGCGTGTACCCATATGGTCCCATGGCGCAAGAGCAGCGCAGCCGAAAGATCGCTGGCGGGCGGTAGCTTGGCGCGGCTGAGGTGCCGGGACGGACGGAGCCTACTTCTGCGTCCGCCTCGGCGTACAGGGTCTGCCGCAGGGTAACCGAGGTATCTACCTCTTTTGGCTTTCGGGACGCCGTGAATAATCCGCGGTCCCGTCGTGTGAGGCACTTCGAGGGGAACTGCCGCCCGGCCCTGAAACCGAGCCTCGATGGATCAAGTCCTTGGTTTCGTCCTTGAACAGAGGGCATATCTCGCGTATAGCGCTTCGGTTGAGCGTGTGCGCCACGGAGACTGTCACATGGGTGAATTTTGCTTGCGGTGAAGATGCCTGGCAGAAGGCTCAGAAAGGACGCTCCTTAGCGGCGGAACTTCAACACTCCATCGATACTTCGGGGTCCCGGATGAGCCGGTATTTGCCTTCGGCGTCGTTGCGGCTGGCTGCTGCGGGGCTTGGCTTTTGGGACAATCAGAGCTGGCTCACATAGTCGAGAACACTTCCCTCCAGTACCCAGAGCTAGCTGACGAGAAACCGGCTGTTGGACTATCCGTTTTTGTTGTCCTAGGCAAAACATTTCCTGCTGGTCCCCTAGAGTTGGCCAGAGGCAGCACTGAAGCTGTCCTTGATTTCAGCACCCACTGGTCGGGCGTGACTCCGCCGTCCCAGACCGAGTCACGTTCTACAGAACGGGCGGCTTGCCCGTCAATCATGGGCTGGCGGACTGGCTAAGCCCCTCGAGGACCCGCTTGGACGGATCATGACCGGAGATGCTGACAATAGCCACTATTCATGGCGTGGCAATGCCCTTAGGATGAACACCCTGCTGATGTAGCCAAAAAGCCGCTTTAGAGCTCCAAATTTCAGCGGGCCCGCCGTATTCGCGGGAAAAGATGTCGGCACGGATTACTGCAATGGAATATCGCTCTTCAATACTCGTCGAAGATCGCGTTGCGGCGGCTTTAATGATTCAAATGAAAGACTCAACGACACGGAACTGGGGGAGCAAAATGCGGTCATGGTATTTCTGGAAGACGTACTCCAATCGATCAATGCCGGTATGGATTCTCTACCCGCTACCCGCTACCCCCGCCTCGAAACGGAGAGCCGTGTGATGACATTGTCGACCTGGACAACTGCGCAGCAGGCAGCAGGGCTCAGTGCTGCCGAAGGATCACAGTTTGACACGTCCGTACGTGATGAAATCGCCGGATTAGTGCATGGATACAAAAAGGACGCCGCGCCTTACTCGCCGGCCACCGCAGTATTGTGGGACCGTATTTTGAGGGCAGTGGAAGGCGGGAAGCTTACCCGGCCGAAGCTGGTCAAGCTCGGATACGACGCCTTCAGATCCCAGCATGGGCCAGGCCACGGGCAGGAGCACAGCATCGGGAACCGGATCGTTATTCTGGGGTGCGCATTTGAACTGCTGCACACCTCATTGCTGATGCATGATGATGTCATTGACCGAGACTTTACACGCCGGGGACGCCCCACTCTTTCGGCACAGTACCGCAATGATGCATTGGCCGCGGGGCAAAGCGTGCCTGAGGCAGAGCACGCCGGGCACTCTGCCGCAATCATCGCCGGGGACCTACTCCTCGCGGCCGCCATGTCGCTGGCCCTGCGCGCCAGCGAGTCATCGGCTCAGGCCGCTGCCATCGAAAGGTCTTTTCAATTGGCGATCCACAATGCGGGCGCTGGAGAACTGGAAGATTTGTTGTATTCGCTGGATCGGTCTCCCGCCAAAGTGCAGGACGTCCTGCGGATGGAAGAACTTAAGACAGCCTCGTACTCCTTCAGGTTTCCTCTGCAAACCGGAGCACTGTTGGCCGGTGCAAATCCAGCGGAAGCAGCCAAGCTGGCCGACATCGGCGGACAGCTCGGCGTTGCCTATCAAATCATTGATGATGTGCTGGGGACCTTTGGTGATCCCAGCAAAACAGGAAAGTCGGTTGATTCGGACCTCCGTGAAGGGAAAAGCACCATTTTGACCGCGCTTGTTGCCGAACAGCCCGAATTTAGTGAGAACTTCAAATTCCTGCGCGCACACACTGCCACGATCACTTCTCTACGTTCGGCCCTGGCCGCTGCTGATACGGAATCGCTAGCAAGGCAGCTCGCCAAGGAACTCTGCGAGGGAGCCCTGTTTTCGGCTCGGCAGCTGGATTTGCCTGAGCTTGTTTCGGCCCAGTTGAAGGACTTTGCAGCACTGATTCTGAATAGGGGGCGTAGTTAATGAGCCATGACACTTCAGCCAAGTCGACAGCGGCGACTCGAGCATCGGTAGCTGGCCCAACACCGTTGGAGCGCTACTCTGCCACGGCCAGCAGCAGTGCCCGGGTAGTCATCAAAAACTACTCGACTTCATTTTCGTTGGCCTGCCGGATGCTTGATAAGCAATCACAGATGCATATTGCGAACATCTATGCGTTGGTCCGTCTAGTCGATGAAGTGGTCGACGGAGTTGCCCGCGAGGCTGGTCTCAGCGATCAGGCAACAGCCCAAGCCCTGGACAGCCTGGAAGCCGAAACGGAAGCAGCCATGAAGAGCGGTTACAGCACCAATATGATTGTGCATGCCTTTGCCTGTACAGCGGGGCACAGCAGCATTGGCACTGAGTTAACGCGCCCCTTTTTCAACTCGATGCGCGACGACCTAAGCATTTCAACCCATGATGAGGTCTCCTTGGATCGATATATCTTCGGTTCCGCTGAGGTGGTGGGAGTGATGTGCCTGCGTATTTTTCGGTCCGCGCCGAACGCCCCCACAGGCCATGATGCCGAGGTGGAATCCGCGGCGAGACGTCTCGGAGTGGCCTTCCAGAAGGTCAACTTCCTGCGTGATCTGGCCGTCGATACCAACGAACTTGGTCGCTGCTATTTTCCAGGCCTTGATCCGTCAAAGTTTTCCGATGAACATAAAAATAGGCTGGTGCAGGAGATCAGTGCGGACCTCGACGCGGCTGCCCGTGGCATCGCATTCCTGCCGCCACGGGCGGCTTTAGCAGTAAGCCTGGCTCACGGGCTATTTACCGAACTCAACGCGCAGTTGGGACGTACCAGCGCCTCGGATCTTCGACTTCGCCGGGTATCGGTATCGTTGGGGCGCAAAGCGGCGATCGCACTACAAGCCCTCGTGTCATATTCGTTCAAGCGGCCGCGGAGATGACACCGGATAGTGCACGACGAAAGCCCAGAATGAAAAATAACAACAAGAACGCCCAGCGCGCGGCCAATACCCAGACTGTGGTGGTCATCGGGGGCGGCTTCTCTGGATTGGCGACGGCAGGGCTCTTGGCTGCATCAGGCCACGCGGTCACTTTGTTGGAACAGCAGAAGAACCTTGGCGGCCGTGCGGGGCGCCTCGAGCGGGAGGGATTCACTTTTGATACGGGCCCGTCTTGGTATCTCATGCCGGAAGTCATTGAACATTGGTTCGAACTGATGGGAACCACCACCGATCACGCCTTGGATCTCGTGGCGCTTGACCCCGGTTATCGGATCTGGTTTGGACAAGATGGCAGTCCTCTGGACCTGTCAACGGGTGGGGACGCGGACGCAACGTTTGAGTCATTGCAACCAGGGGCCGGTGCCGCTCTTGCCGAATACCGGTGGGAAGCGCGTGAAAGCTACAGCCTTGCTCTGCGACACTTCCTCTATGATGATTTCTCTTCGGCCAGGACCTTCCTCAATCCCCAACTCTTAAGGCTGCTGCCAAAACTTGCGCCACTGCTGTTGGGCTCGCTGGAAAAACATGTATCTAAACGCTTTAATGACCCGCGGCTGCGCCAAGTCCTGGGCTATCCGGCAGTTTTCTTGGGTTCCAGTCCACAAAGAACGCCGGCCCTGTACCACTTGATGAGCCACCTGGATCTCACCCAGGGGGTCCAATACCCCATGGGCGGCTTCGCACGACTCGTCGATGTCATGGAACAGATTTGCCGCACGGCGGGTGTGGAGATCATCACCGATGCGCGAGTTGAAGGCATCGATGTTGCCTCTGTGGGCAGAACAGCTCAAGTTCAGGCGGTCAGGTGGGTCAACTCTGCCAAAGCGGACTCAAAGTTCAACCGTGTGGAGGCCAATGTCGTCGTCGGTGCCGCAGATCTACACCACATCGAGTCGGCCTTATTGCCGCCAGAGTACCGCGCCCACTCAGCGTCGTCGTGGAACCGCCGTGATCCTGGACCCAGCGCGGTGCTGCTGTGTCTGGGGGTCAAAGGCAAACTCCCACAGCTCATCCACCACAACTTGTTCTTTACCCATGACTGGGGAGAAAATTTCGCCCGTATACATGAGGGAGGTGATCTGCAAGCAGAAACCAGCATCTACGTCTGCATGCCCAGTCATACAGACTCTTCCGTGGCGCCACACGGAGATGAGAGCCTTTTCATCCTCATCCCAGCACCTGCCCTGCCATCGTGGGGGAACGGGGGACCTGATGGAACTGGAAGCCCACGGGTGGAAGAGGTGGCCCGCGCGGCCATCGACCAGCTGGCTGCTTGGGCGGGCATACCGGATCTGGACGAACGAATTGTTGTGCGGCACAGCTACGGTCCGCAAGATTTCGTCAACAATGTCAATGCCTGGCGCGGGAGCGCACTGGGGCTGGCCCACACACTAGGGCAGAGTGCCTTCTTCCGACCTGCCAACCGCAACCACAAGGTACAAGGATTGCACTATGTGGGCAGTTCTGTTCGTCCAGGGATTGGGATCCCGATGTGCCTGATCAGCGCCGAACTTGTTGCAAAACGCATCAACGGGATCAGGACACCAGGACCGTTTAGTTTCGACACCGCTGAACCGGCGCCGCTGCCACGAGAGGATGGACGATGACGTACCTGATCACTCTGATCGTTCTGA
>JABBNV010000081.1:5938-10255 GCA_019352125.1 Acidobacteriota bacterium
CGGCACTGCTGACACTACTGGCTGGAACCTGTATCTTCCTGCTCTGGGACATCATCGCCATCGGCTGGGGCAACTTTTTGCATCGTGAGTCCCCCCTGATGACCGGGGTTATGGTGGGTGAGCAGTTGCCATTGGAAGAAGCGTTCTTCCTCTTCTTCCTGTGCTACCAAACCATGATCCTGGTGACGGGCTTCCTGCAGTGGCGCTCATTCCGAGAGTCGAAAAAGTTTAGTCCCAACAGCGCAAAGACAGCAGATGGAAAGGAGACGATGTGAATTCCGCGTTGCTCTCGCTCTATTTCATGGCAGGCTCGTCTCTGCTGTTGGTGATTGCGCTCCGCATTCGCCGAATCAGGATGCGCAGGGTTCTTCCGGCGCTCGGATTCTCCCTGGCAGTACTCTTGGTGTTGACCGCGGTCTTTGACAACGTGATGATCGCATCGGGACTGTTCGACTATGGCCAACAAACACTGCTGGGGCCTCGGGTGGGACTGGCTCCGATCGAGGATTTCAGTTACCCGGTCAGCGTGGTGTTTTTTGCCCCTGCGCTGTGGTGGCTTGTCGGCGGACGCCATCCGGACGGTTCCGTGCGGGGGCTGCCAGTGGACGGCAACTACATGAGGGATCAATAGTTCATGCTGCGTGAACTCTTGATGACCTCGCGCCCTGTTTCGTGGGTCAATACCGCCTACCCTTTTGCTGCGGCCTATATGCTCACTACAGGAACCGTGGACTGGATTTTCGTCCTCGGAACCTTCTTCTTTCTGGTTCCCTACAATCTAGCCATGTACGGTATCAACGACGTTTTCGACTACGAATCGGACCTGCTCAACCCACGCAAGGGTGGCGCCGAGGGAGCCGTGGTGGATCGCGGCAAACACCGAAGAATCCTTCTGCTGAGCGTCCTGGCCCTGCTGCCTTTCCTGGTGATCTTGATAATTGTTGGCTCGCTGCAGGCAAATCTGGTGCTGCTGCTGTCCATGGCGGCGCTGGTGGCCTACAGTGCACCGCATCTGCGGTTTAAGGAACGCCCTTTCCTTGACTCGTTGACCTCAAGCACGCATTTTGTTTCTCCCATGGTCTATGGGCTGGCGTTGGCAGGGGCGCACGTGAACGGCGAGTTGGTGGCGGTCACGGCCGCCTTCTTCCTGTGGGGCACGGCATCACACGCATTCGGTGCAGTGCAAGACATTGTTCCAGACCGTGCTGCAGGCCTGGGGTCCATCGCCAGCGTGCTTGGTTCCCACCGGACGGTGGTCCTGGCTGCACTGTCGTATCTGCTGGCCGGAACATTGTTGTTGTTCACTGACTGGCCCGGACCGTTGGCGGCGTTGTTGACGGTGCCGTATCTGCTCAATGTACTGCGGTTTCTGGCCCTGCAGGATTCTGACTCCGGGAAGGCCCACGCGGGATGGGCGCGTTTCCTTTGGCTGAACTATGTCACGGGCTTTTTTGTCACGATGCTCCTGATTTGGTATTCCATCACCCGATGAAGCCCACTTCACCCACGTCTCTAAGGAACTCAATTAGTATGAAAACTCCGGGTGTGAGCGCTGTTCACATTGTCTGGTTCCGGGATGATCTGCGTATTGCCGATCATCCGGCTCTGTTTGCTGCCATGGAAAGCAACGACACGGGCACACTGACCGTCGCCGTCTATGTGCACGATGAAGTTTCGGAGCATATTCGGCCCCTAGGGTCCGCAGCACGATGGTGGCTGCACCATGGTCTGCGAGAATTGCGTGCCCAACTGTCGGAGCTGGGTGTGCCGCTGCTATTGCATCAAGGCTCGGCACTGCTCAAGATCCCCACGGCGGTGGAGGAGTTGCGCCAACGCTTTGGCCTGAATCCTGAAGACCTCTCGGTGTATTGGAACCGTCGTTATGGCGGTGGGGAACGGGTCGTCGACGCTTCCTTGATGGCATTCCTTCGCGCACAGGGCACCACGGTATCCAGCTTTTCAGGGACTCTGCTGCACGAGCCTTGGACTGTGCAAACCCAAGAACGACGCCCCTACAAGGTCTTCACACCCTTCTACAATGCCGCGCAGCTGGTCCCGCTACGTCCGGCACTTCCGGCACCTTCAAACGCCCAACCGCCACACTTACTGCAGATGCCGGCCGGCGAGGAACTGGACGGGTGGGGGCTTGCGCCCGACAGCCAGGATTGGTCCGCCGGGTTGGCCGCGGCCTGGACTCCCGGTGAGACGGCAGCGCGTGAGCGCCTGGGCATGGTCCTACAGGAAGTGGCCGCCGACTACCAGCACGGACGGGACCGCCCGGGAATTGATGGAACGTCCAAGCTGTCTCCGGCTTTGCGTTGGGGGCATCTCAGCCCAGTCCAGGTATGGGAAGCCTTGGGCGCAGTGGCGGCAAGGAATCCGGAAGCCGCCGAAGGCGCCCGGGCTATAATGCGGCAATTGGTGTGGCGGGACTTCTGCTGGAGCCAGCTCTACCACTGGCCGGACCTAGCCGCGGCCAACCTACGACCGGAATTCAACGACTTTGATTGGGCCTGGCCCACCGAGCTGCTCCCCGTACCCACCGGAGGCCGGGTTGCGGGGACGCAAGCTGCCGGGTCAAGCGATCCCGCCCAAGGGCAGATCAATGCACTCTACGACGCCTGGTGTCACGGAGAAACCGGATTTTCACTGGTCGATGCCGGCATGCGGGAGCTGTGGCAGACCGGATGGATGCACAACAGGGCGCGCATGGTCACCGCCAGCTTGCTGGTGAAGAACCTCGGCATCCATTGGAGGGCCGGCGAGGCCTGGTTCTGGGACACCCTGGTGGACGCGGACGCGGCCTCAAATCCTGCAAATTGGCAGTGGGTGGCCGGTTGCGGCGCGGACGCTGCGCCGTATTTCCGGGTCTTCAATCCGGTCCTGCAAGCCAAAAAATTTGATCCACAGGGGCGCTATCAGAGCCGGTTTGGGCCCGTGCTGGTCCGGAAGCCTGTGGTGGATTTGAAGGAATCTCGAGCTTCAGCACTGGCCGCCTACGAGCACGTCCGGCGGGCCACCCGGACCGGCGATACACAGCGCTGAAGCGTACTGCCGGTCCGCTCAAGGGCCGCTAACTGCCGTGCCCGGGGGATGCTGCCAGGTCGGTTTTTTCAGTCCCTGCGGCCCGGGGCAGTTTGGATATCCACGAAATGGCATTCCCCATGTCGTGGCTAAGCGAGGGAACCAGCAATGGGCGCACCATGAAGGTGTCCAGTAAAACACCAAAGGCAACAATGAATGGGATCTGCGCCAGGAACACGATCGGAATGACACCAAGCGTGCAGAAGGTCGCGGCCAAGACCAGCCGGCGGAGGTGATCACACCACCGGTGGTCTCCAACCCCCGAATGATCCTTTAATGCGAGTCATGCTTGACGGACTATTCCCGCACAGGGACTGTCCCAGGATGTACCTCCTGGATCAGAGTTCGAGCGTTGAAGGTACACTCCTTTCCCTCCGGTTTCCGGAACGCTATCGCCTTTTTAGGGCGGAGACTGCCAGCGACGCATTCCTTCGGGAATCGACGAACCAGCCCAGGTCATTGACCCTTGATCTTGGACACGCTGAACCCAGCACGGTGCCGGGGAAGCGAGAATCCAGGGACAGCAAGGAAAAACTATTCGGACGAGTTTCGTTGTCGGGCGGTGGTCTTGGTATGTGTCGACGCCCGCCGAGCTCACGCGTGACTCGCTGGCTGAGGCGGTGTTCCGCAGGGACGATGGGATGGTCCACATCTCGAAAGGCTATCTGAAACTCTGCCAGGACCTGAAAGTCACTCCGTCCATGGGCGTTATGGGTTCCGGTGCCGAAAATTCGCCGGTGGAGAGCTTCAACGGGACCCGGAGGCGCCACTCTGCGATCGGCAACATCTCACCCAATGCCTACGAAACAGAGCTCTCCGCTAGGATTTCAGAAGCGGCATAACCGAAATGCCACCGCGTCCGCGATCGTGGGTCAAGGCCGTTTCCATGATTTTTCCGCCATTCTTCATCCAGGGCATCTTCTCCGTGTGATGGGGTGCCCTTAGAGACCGCCATCAAACCCTGGGAGAGACCCCCGCCGACTAAGAGGCGGTCGGTTCAGTGAGGAAATGAGCAGATCTCATGGCCACCGACGGGCGGTTCTGCTGGACGCTGGGGCGAGATCTAGTGGACGTTGGAACATCTCCAACAAACCGGAGTTGTATCTCAGGTAGATCCATCATCCAGAAATACTTCGCGACTAACTGGCAAGCCGCTGATATCGGAGAAATCCGTCCCTCTCTTGGGTCATGGGCGCGGTGAGGCGTCGGCAGCAGTCCCATAGCCAGATCGGA
>JABBNV010000082.1:0-8793 GCA_019352125.1 Acidobacteriota bacterium
ACGGGAGACGGGCGCACTATTGCCCAAGATTCGGAAGCCGGGTTTGATCGCATTTTGGTAGATGCGCCCTGCACCGGTCTGGGAGCGTTGCGACGTCGGCCAGAGGCGCGGTGGCGCCGCGCGCCGGGGGATGTGGCGGAGCTGGCAACGCTGCAGCGTGAGCTGGTGGAGGCTGCCATTTCCGTGCTGCGGCCCGGCGGCGTGCTGGCCTACGTGACGTGTTCGCCCCACCCTGCGGAAACAACCGCCGTGGTGGAGGACGTGCGCAAACGTCACCCGGAACTCGAACTCCTCGATGCTGGCGCCGCGTTAGATGCAGCATCCATCTCTGGTGGTCTGGACGCTGGATCAGGCACCGCGCAGCTGTGGCCACACCTTCACCAGACGGACGCAATGTTCATTGCCCTACTGCGAGCAAAGGATTAGAAAATGACGCAACACACTCACAGCAAGTGCTGCATTAACCCGAGCATTCTGTCTGCAGACTTTGTCAATCTTGAAGCCGAACTGGCCCGGATCAGCACCGCCGATGCTGTGCACGTTGACGTGATGGACAATCACTTTGTGCCGAACCTGACGCTCGGCCTGCCCGTGGTGACCCGGATTGCGCAGGTTTCGCCGATTCCTCTGGATGTTCACTTGATGATTTCCGACGCCGATCGCTGGGCGCCGGCCTACGCGCAGGCAGGCGCAGCGAGCGTTACCTTCCATGCAGAGGCTTCTGCGGCGCCGATCAAGCTGGCTCGTGAACTTCGTGCCCACGGCGCAAAAGCGGCCATGGCACTGCGGCCGGCAACCGCCGTCGAACCATATTTGGACATGCTGACAGAGCTGGACATGCTGCTGATTATGACGGTGGAACCCGGGTTCGGTGGGCAATCCTTTTTGGATGTGACGCTGCCTAAGATTCGGCGCGCGGCCAAAGCCATTGCGGACGCAGGAGTGGACGTTGCCATTCAGGTGGATGGCGGCATCACTGCTGAAACTATTGAGCGGGCCGCCGAAGCTGGTGCCAGTATCTTTGTTGCAGGATCTGCCGTGTACGGGGCCACTGACCCTGCCCAAGCGATCAGCGAATTGCGCGCTGCAGGGCAAAAAATCCTGAACCGCTAGCCACAAATCGGCATACGGGACAGCTAACCAAAAACCGTCAGCAGGATCCAGGCGACGCCGACGGGTCCGGTGACACTGCTTGCCCAACAGCATGGCCCGGATAGTGCGCCCAGCCAGGTGGCAGGCCGCACTTGCCCTCCACCTCCATGGACACCACCTGCCATTTTGCACTGGATCCGCTCAGGGTGATGAGCTCGGGGAACTTAGCTACTGATGCCGGCGCCGTTGAGCCTGCGGTTCCGGAGGGACGCACCGTGGATCTTTCCACCACGTGAACTTCCATCCCTTGCACGTTAGTTGTTGCTGCCGTGTAGTCAATAGTGGTATCGGAGGCATCCGCCGCGCTGGATCCGGGCACGTTGCCGTGAGTGGCCAGATAGTCTCGCAGGCGCGCATCCACGGCTTGCTGAATGACAGCTTTGGCTGAATCCGGTATCGAAACCGTGGCGCTGTTAGCCGCTCCGCCGCATGCCACAGTCAGGAAAACCAGCCCCAATACCGGTGCGTAAATGAGGCGAAAAGGCTCCTTCCCCCAACTCTTCATGGCCCATTGTCAGCCCGGAAACGCTCCGCTGTCCAGAGACTTGGACCGCTGAGACTGCAGTTGTTGTTGCCTCCACCGCGCTGATTCAACAACAACGGTGGTCACGATTCGAAATTGGCCAGCTTTCGTCGAATGTGTCCCGCCGCGTCGTAATCAATGGCCACGGGGAATATGCACAGGATGTGTGGGGTTATTATTGGCGTAATGTTTTTGTACTAACGTGCTCCGGGGTCGGTGTAAGTCCGAACCGGCGGTGATAGTCCGCGACCCGCACCTAAAGTTTCTTTCGAGGGATGAAGGTGCGGTTGAATCGGTGAAATTCCGATACCGACAGTTAAAGTCTGGATGGGAGAAGCACGAACAGTAGTGGCCTGCCACCGCTGTCCTTGAAGGGGCTTTGTGTACCCTCAGGACGGCGTAAAGCGCGAAAGTGCTGGCAGCCCTGCCGTCGTTACCCCCGGAGCTTTTCGTAGCTTTGGGAAGGATACGTAACGATGGACTTTCTGCGATGGCTCTTTGAGGCCAAACTTGAATTCGCCGGAGGCGGGTTCTTGTTGTGGCGGGAAGTGCTGGGAAATCTGTTTGGGCTGGCATCAGCTCTCGGTGGAATGCGCCGCAAAGTCTGGGCATGGCCGGTGGGAATCCTTGGCAACATCCTCCTCTTTACCGTGTTCATGGGGTCCGTCTTTGGCTCGCCCCTCTACGCCAATTTGTTGGGCCAGGCCGGCCGCCAAATCATGTTCATTGTGGTCTCCATCTTTGGCTGGTACCGCTGGCAGCAAACTCGCAAGAGCGATGCCACTCACGCAGCCGTTGAACCGCAGTGGGCCTCTGCCCGTACGCGCGTTCTGTTGGTAGTTGCACTAGTGGCTGGAACTGCCGTCCTGACCCCGGTTTTCACTGCACTGGGTTCCTACCCGCCGGTGTGGGCCGATGCCTGGATCTTCATGGGTTCACTGCTGGCCACCTACGGCATGGCTAAGGGTTGGGTGGAGTTTTGGCTGATCTGGGTAGCGGTGGACATTGTGGGCGTGCCGCTCCTCTTCGCCTCGGGTTACCTGGCCTCCGCGTTCATGTACATCTTCTACGGCGCCTTCACCCTGATGGGCTTCTTTGTGTGGTGGCACATCCGCTCCCGCGAGGGGGCACCAAGCGATGGCGCACCAACAGACGGCGAGCTTAGAGGCGGCGAAATTGCTGACGCACCAAGCGTGCCGCATACGTCTGCGGAGGCCAAATGATGTTTTCAGCCCAGGAGCAGCGTGCCATGGAAGCGGCACTGGTTGCTGCCCGGCGCGGCATTCGCGGTGCAAACCCGTTGGTGGGCGCCGTCGTCATTGCTGAATCCGGTGAGGTGCTAGCCACCGGCTACCACCGTGGCGCCGGTACGCCACATGCGGAGGCCGCGGCGTTGGCCCAGTTGGGCACGCTAGGTCCAGGAGAGCTTGCCCAGGCCACCATGGTGGTCACCTTGGAACCGTGCAATCACCAGGGGCGCACAGGGCCGTGCGCCCAGGCAATTATTAATGCTGGCATTGGCAACGTCATTTACGCCATCGATGACCCTCATGCGGACGACGTCGCGGAGCCCGCCGGTGGGGGAGCAGCCACCTTGCGCGCCGCAAACGTTGCCGTGCGCAGCGGGCTGCTGGCAGATCAGGCCTATGAACTTAACGCCCGGTGGTTTGCCGCCGTGGCGGAGCGACGGCCGTTCATCACGCTGCACATCGCTCAAACCCTGGATGGCAAGATTGCGGCGGAAGACGGTACCAGCCAGTGGATTTCCGGGCCCGAATCCTTGGCCCATAACCACGGACTCCGCAGGCGGATCGACGCCATTCTGGTAGGCACTGAAACGGTGCTGGTGGACAACCCGCGGCTCACCGCGCGCAACCCCCACGGATCGTTGGCCGCGGTGCAGCCGTTGCGCGTGGTGTTGGGGGAGAGGGCCATTCCGGAGAGGGCCGCCGTCCGCGGTAGCGATGGGCGTTTTGTTCAGCTGGCTACGCATGACGTGGTGGCAGCGGCGCGAACGTTGCATGACCTAGGGGTCCGGCACCTGCTGGTGGAAGGTGGCGCCCGCGTCGCCAGCGCTTTCTTGGCGGCGGACCAGGTGGATCACATCATTGTCTACCTGGCACCCATAATTTTGGGGACTGGCCTGCCATCGCTCACTGACCTGGGCATCACGACCTTGCGGAACGCTGCACATTGGAGCTTTGACAGCACGGGGGACGGCGCAGCCACGGTGCTGGGTTCTGACCTGAAACTTCAACTCATTCCGGCCGCCCTTGCGGCCACCGCACATCAACCAACTGCATACTAACAGAGCAAGCAAATGTTTACCGGAATCATTGCGGAGCAAGGCAAAGTCGTCTCGCTCAACACTGCCCAGGACGGCAGCAGTGCCACCCTCATGCTGCAAGGCCAAGGCATCATGGACGGGCTTGAACTTGGGGCCTCCGTTGCGGTCAACGGCGTCTGCCTGACTGCCACCATGATCCACGGCAAGCTCTTTGGTGTGGATGTTATGGGTGAGACGCTGGTGCGGACCACCATGGGGGCGTTGGCCCAGGGTAGCGCCGTCAATTTAGAGCGCTGTGTTCCCGCCGGGGGCAGGTTGGATGGCCACGTGGTTCAGGGACATGTGGACGGTGTTGGCACGCTGATTGAGCGGGAAAATCACGGTGCCTGGGAGCGCCTGCGATTCGCTATTCCGCGCGAGTTGGCTCGCTTTGTCGCAGAAAAAGGCTCCATCGCTGTGGACGGGGTGTCGCTGACGGTCACTGCGGTGAGCAAAGCCACGGCGCAGGATCAGTGGTTTGAGGTGGGGCTGATTCCCACCACGCTGGAGGAGACCACTCTGGGCGCCACTGAGCTCAACGCTGACGTCAATCTGGAGGTGGACGTGCTGGCCAAATACACTGAACGGCTGTTGGCATTTCGGGACACACCCGTGGGTGTGGATGCGCAGCACCAAGGCCCGCAGGACCTCAAATCAAAGGGCGACTTGCTGTGATGCCCGTCCTGGACTCCATCGAAGCCGGCATTGCCGCGATCCGCGCGGGCCGGCCAGTACTGGTAGTGGACAGTGCAGATCGGGAAAATGAGGGGGACATTATCTTTGCCGCCCAGCACAGCACCCCGGAACTGCTGGGCTGGACCATTCGCTACAGCTCCGGCGTACTGTGCGTTCCGCTGAGTCAGGAGCGAGCGGATGCTCTAGAGCTTCCGCCTATGACGGCTGTCAATCAGGATGCCAAGGGCACGGCCTATACCGTCAGCTGTGACGCAGCGGCAGGTGTTTCTACCGGAATCAGCGCGGCGGATCGTGCCAGAACCGCGCAGGTGCTGGCCGACCCGTCCGCTACCCCGGCTGATCTGACTCGTCCCGGACATGTGTTCCCGCTGCGCGCAGTGCCCGGCGGGGTACGTCAGCGCCCGGGTCATACCGAAGCAGCCGTTGAACTGTGCACTCTGGCCGGTTGCAGTCCGGTGGGTGTCATCGCGGAGGTGGTTCATGACGCAGGGGAGATGATGCGGCTGCCCGCACTGCGCGAGTTTGCTACGGAACACGGTTGTCCACTGATCTCCATCGCGGATTTGATTCAGTACTTGAACGGCGCAGATGATGCCGATCGCGCGGACGGCGCGGTATGAGCGTCCGCAGCGGCCCCGTAGTGCACCTCCCCACGGCATTTGGACCGTTCACGGCGCAGGCCTGGACAGATTCCGAAACCGGCACGGATCACCTGGCCGTCACCGCCCCTCGCCCGGCCACAGCGCCGCTGGCGGTTCCGGAGCTGGAGTACGTCCCGTTAGTGCGGCTGCACTCGGAATGCCTCACCGGTGACGTTTTTGGCTCGTACCGCTGCGATTGCGGTGAACAGCTGGAATACGCCTTGGCACAGCTGCAACAGCACGGCGGCACGCTGCTCTACCTGCGGGACCACGAGGGCCGTGGTATTGGCTTAGCGAATAAACTCCGGGCCTATGCGCTTCAAGAAGCTGGCGCGGACACGGTAGAGGCCAATGAGCAGTTGGGCCTGCCCGTGGATGCTCGGGATTACGCCGCCGCTGCACAAATACTGCACGCCATGGGGTTGCACCGCATCCGCCTGCTCAGCAACAACCCCGTCAAGGAAGCCATGCTGGACGCTGCGGACATCACCGTCACGGCCATGGTTCCCACCGAGGTTCCAGCAAGGGACACGAACCGGAGATACCTGACCACCAAACGGGATCGGATGGCACATCGTCTTGAACATCTGGATTCCGCCACCATTGATTTTGAACCCACCCACCCCACTTCTCTAGGAGAGCAGCTATGAGCGGCCACGGAGCACCAACTATCAACCTGAATACCCCTGCGGATCGCGAGCAGGCTAGCTCACTTAGGCTGGCCATTGTTGCCGCCAGCTGGCACACCGAAATCATGGACGGCCTCCTGGCCGGTGCTCTGCGTGCGGCCGCCGATGCTGGCATTGCGGAGCCCAAAGTGCTGCGCGTGCCAGGGAGCTTTGAGTTGCCGGTGGCTGCTGCGCGGCTGGCACCAAACTTTGATGCAGTGGTGGCGCTCGGCGTCGTCATTCGCGGGGGTACCCCGCACTTTGAATATGTTTGTGAGGCCGCCACGATGGGTCTCACTAACGTGAGCGTGCGAACCGGCGTTCCGGTGGGTTTCGGTGTGCTCACCTGTGACACGGAGGAGCAGGGCCTTGCCCGTGCTGGCTTGCCTGGCTCGGTGGAGGACAAGGGCTATGAGGCGACGACGGCGGCGCTTGCTACGGCACTAGTACTCGCGTTTTCGCCTCGGTAGGGGCAAGCCAGTAGGCTAGGAGGCGTGAAAACCTTTGATTCTTTGTTCGCTGAGCTCAGCGAAAAGGCAGTGGCGCGTCCGTCTGGATCGCGCACTATAGCCGAATTGGACTCCGGGGTTCACGGCATCGGCAAGAAGGTAGTGGAAGAAGCGGCCGAGGTATGGATGGCCGCCGAGTATGAGTCCGATGTTGAAACCGCGGAAGAAATTTCTCAGCTCCTGTACCACCTGCAGGTCTTGATGATCTCCAAGGGCCTGACTCTGGCGGACGTTTACAAGCATCTCTAGCCACTGCGCGCGCACTCACCAACGGTGACGTGCATGCCCGTGGCCCCTCTGCACAGAATCTGCGTTCCTTTTACGAAAGTATGAACATGCTAAGAGTTGCAGTACCCAACAAGGGATCCTTGTCCGAAGCGGCCTCCGCGATGCTGACGGAAGCAGGCTACCGGCAACGCCGGGACAGCCGTGAGCTGGTCATGGTGGATCCGGACAATGACATTGAATTCTTCTTTTTGCGTCCCCGTGATATCGCCGTTTATGTAGGCGGTGGCACGCTGGATGTGGGCATCACCGGCAGGGATTTACTGCTTGACGCGCGGGTAGAAGCGGATGAAGTGCTTTCCCTCGGTTTTGCGGCATCCACGTTCCGATTCGCTGGCCCCGTGGGGGACTTCTCCACGATTGAGGACCTGGCTGGTAAGCGCTTGGCCACCAGCTATGACGGATTGTTGCGGGATTACCTTGCCGAGCGGGGTATCCACGCCTCTGTTGTTCGCCTTGACGGTGCTGTGGAGTCGTCCGTGCGCTTGGGCGTGGCCGATGCCATCGCTGACGTGGTGGAAACAGGTAACACGTTGCGTACCGCGGGCATGGAAATCTTTGGCGAGCCAATTCTGAAGTCCGAGGCGGTGTTGATTGGTCGGCGCGGCGCCAATCCTCTGGGACTTGAGGTCCTCAAGCGTCGCTTGCAGGGTGTGCTGGTGGCCCGTCAGTACGTTTTGATGGACTATGACATCCGCAAGGATTTGATGGACGCTGCCGCAGCACTGACTCCGGGACTGGAATCACCCACCGTTTCCCCTTTGCAGGATTCGGACTGGGTTGCCGTGCGCTCCATGGTGCCCAAGAAGGATACGAACCGAACCATGGATGAACTCTATGATCTCGGTGCCCGTGCCATTCTGGTCAGCAGCATTCACGCCTGCCGGATCTAGGGAGCAAATCATGGGTGTGGCAATTCGAGTCATTCCGTGTTTGGACGTGGATGGCGGCCGTGTGGTCAAGGGCGTTAATTTTCAAGACCTGCGTGACGCGGGTGATCCAGTGGAGCTGGCACACCGTTACGACGGCGCCGGGGCGGATGAGCTGACGTTCCTGGATGTCACGGCCTCCTCAGGTAACCGTGAATCTACCTTCGACGTGGTGGCACGAACGGCGGAGGAAGTCTTCATCCCCCTCACCGTGGGTGGGGGAGTCCGCGGTATTGCTGAGGTGGACAAGCTCTTGCGGTTCGGGGCCGACAAGGCATCTATCAACACTGCGGCCGTTGCTCAGCCGGACGTGATCGATCAGATCACCGCTCATTTTGGATCTCAGGTGTTGGTGTTGTCAGTGGATGCCAGGCGTTGCCGCGCCAACAGCGGAACCGCGCCAACGCCGTCGGGCTTTGAAGTAACCACCCATGGTGGCCGAACCGGAACCGGGATCGACGCCGTTGCCTGGGCCAAGGAAGCAGCGGACCGGGGAGTGGGCGAGATTCTGCTCAACTCCATTGACGCGGATGGTACCAAAGCCGGTTTTGATCTGGAGCTGATCCGCGCAGTACGGGCGGCGGTGCACATTCCTATCATCGCTTCCGGCGGCGCGGGCGAGCCTGCACATTTTCCGCCAGCCGTTGAGGCCGGTGCAGATGCTGTGCTGGCCGCCTCCATGTTCCACTTTGGACCCGTGGATATGATTGCGGCAGTCAAGTCCGCCATTCGTGATGCGGGTTTTGACGTCCGTTAGCGGATGATCATCAGCCAGCCAAAGTAGACCACGCCGCCCACTACGCAGTACAAAGCGAAGGGGCGCAGTGTGCTCTTTTCGAAGAAGCGCAGTAGGAATTTGGTGGAGAACCAGGCGCCAATCGCAGCGCATACGGCACCCAGCAGAAACACTCCGCGATCCGGCGCAAGGTCCGCCGCAAGTAGCCCTGGCAGCTTCAAGAGGGCGGCCGCGCCAATGATCGGGGTGGCTAGCAGGAAACTGAAGCGAGCAGCGGACTCGTTGTCCAGGCCGGCCAACAACCCTCCTGCCATGGAGGATCCAGAGC
>JABBNV010000082.1:8803-10191 GCA_019352125.1 Acidobacteriota bacterium
CTTCAACGCGGTGGGGAATCGCAGCGCAGCCAGCGTTGCATCGCTTTCGTCAGACATGGAATTTTCACCTGTGGCGGAGACCGAAATTGAGCTGGCTGACCCTGAGCTGGCTACAGTGGCCCTGGCCAGGCTGGGCTGCCGCTTGCGGAGCCGTTCGGCTGTAAACAGCAGTACGCCGTTGACCACCAGGAATGCAGCAGCCACTAGGGGAACGCTGAACAAGGACCGCAACGGCTTCTCCAGCACTAGGCCCACAATACCGGCGGGGATGGTGCCCATCACTAGGAGCCAGCCCAGTTTTGCGTAGGTATCGCCGGGGGTGATGCGACGGTCCCGGATGGAACGGCCCAAGCCAGCAAAGATGCGCATCCAGTCACGGAAGAAGAATAAGAACAGCACCAGAGCCGTAGCAAAGTGCGTTCCGACCAGGAACGTCAGAAACGCGGGACTAGCCTGATCCAGATGCCAGCCAAAGAGCTGGGGAAAGATCACGCTGTGACCCAGGCTAGAGACTGGAAACAGCTCGGTTACTCCCTGAAGCAAGCCCATTATGGCTGCTTGAATCCACGTCATCACTTCCCCAGCCTAGGGAAGAAGACTGGGATAAAGCTGAGAGTCAGGTGTGTGAAATGCTATTTACGTTTGCGGTCAAGAATCAGGGCCACCGCAATGCCGAGCATCCAGATGTCCTTGGCCATCGGTACCCCGGTGTGGGACGGCCGGATGCCGTCATCCAAGGTGGCTCCCGGCGTCTTGAGATACGTTGCTACCAGTCCAGAGGAAAACGCGGCTAACCCCAGCCCAGCCAAGCGGCTGGGAACGAACGGCGCCAAGAGGGCTGCCCCCAAGGTTATTTCACCATAACTGAGCAGCTGACCGAAACGGGCTGGTTCAAGGCTTTTGACCTGCGGAATGGCCCGCCCTGCCATTTCCTGCATACCCTGTGCATGTTCGGTGTCGAGCCCAAGTTTGCCAATGCCAGAGTTCAGAATGAAGGCGCCGGTGGTGAGGCGCATGGCTGCGTGGCTGATGCTAAATCCCATGGTGCTGCTCCTTCGGTTGTCATGCATGGCGCAGTCCCGTTTCTGCGTGCCTGAGCGTTGAAAGCCGAAGCCCTACAGGCCGACGTCGGCGCTCTGCAACAACGCTACCGCGTCCGGCTGGCCTTCAAAAGTGACCAATGCCTGCTGCGTTCTGCCATGAGCATGCATCAACAATTCGCCGGGCTCGCCCACAATGGCAACTGACACGGGGGCTCGTTTGGCTACGTGGCGCGGCCCGGAAGGGCGAACCAGCACAATGCCAAGATCCACGCCTCGGTAGAGCAGCGCGGCATGCTTCACCAGTTCATCCCACAGAGCGTCGGAATATTCGGCATCCAGAGCGCG
>JABBNV010000083.1:0-2676 GCA_019352125.1 Acidobacteriota bacterium
TGCCCCGCACGAGCGCTCCGGGGTGCATCCTTTAGGGGTTGCGGAGCCTTCTGAGGCCGAGCAAGACGTTGAGGTACAAGAGAACGATGGCGGCTACGTGTTGGACAACGGGTTGGTGCGCGCGGTCATAGATGTCAACGGATTGCTGACTTCTTTGGTGGATCTGGCTACCGGCAGGGATGCCATTGCACCCGGTACTTTTGGTAACCACCTGGAACTTCATCGGGACACCCCCAATGCCTGGGATGCTTGGGATATTGATGAGTTTTACCGCCACAACGTCACCAGTTACACCACGGCGCAGACTCTCACCCTGGAACGTGGGGGTGCCTCTGCCGTGGTGGTGGTTGAACGGCTGGTGGGCAGCTCGCCGCTGACCCAACGGATCACATTGACGGCGGGATCCCCAGCACTGGAGATTCACACCAGCGTTGACTGGCAAGAGAACCAAAAGCTGCTGAAACTTGGCTTTCCCTTGGACGTGCGGGCGGATCGCAGCGCGGCGGAGACCCAATTTGGGCACGTCTTCCGGCCCACGCACGTCAACACATCGTGGGAAGCAGCCAAGTTTGAAATCTGCGCCCACCGGTGGCTCCACGTGGCGGAACCGGGCTTTGGCGTGGCCATCAGCAACTCCAATACCTACGGGCATGACGTCACCCGTTCGATGCGGGAGAGCGACGGAGGCACGACGACGACGGTGCGGCTTTCACTGGTGCGCGCGCCCAAATCTCCGGACCCCTGCGCGGACCTGGGCCAGCACGAATTTTCCGTGTCCGTGATGCCGGGCGCCACCATTCGCGACGCCGTGGAGCAGGGGTACCGTTCCAACGTGGCACCCATCAGCGTCCTCGGCAGCCAGACGGTGAAGCCTCTTTTTACTGTCTTCAATTCCGCCTTGGTCATTGAAGCGGTGAAGCTGGCCGAGGACGGTTCGGGGGATGTGGTGGTCCGGCTCTACGAATCCCTCGGCGAGCGGTCTACGGGCCTGATCACGGCCAACTTCCCGGCTACTTCAGTGCACTGTACTGACCTATTGGAGCATGAAATAGCCACCCCAGCTTCGGCGGTGCTGGGTACTGACGCCGTGGAGCTAACCCTGCGGCCGTTCCAGCTGGTCACGCTGCGCTTCGCCCGCGAGTAAGCTCCGGGGGGCGGCAGGCTAACCTCCCGGGGGTTAGATATCGTGCAGGAGGCGCTGCACGAAGAGTTGCGTGCGTGGCATCTTGGGCGCGCGCAGAATCTCCTGCGCTGGCCCGCGTTCCACCACCACTCCACCGTCCATGAAGATGACCTCATCCGCCGTCTGGCGGGCAAAGACCAGCTCATGAGTGACCACCACCATGGTCCAGCCCTCATCTGCCAGTTCCTTGATTACCGCAAGTACGTCGCCCACCAGCTCAGGATCCAACGCGGAGGTCGGCTCATCAAAGAGCAACAGCTGGGGCTTTAGCGCCAGTGCGCGCACAATGCCCACCCGCTGCTGCTGTCCACCGGAGAGTTCAAAGGGGAAGGCATCCCGTTTCTCCAGTAGCCCAACCCGATCCAGCAGCTTTTCTGCCTCCGCAATGACCTCAGCCCGGGGGCGCCTTTGGACCTTGAGCGGACCTTCAATCACGTTTTGCAGCACGCTCATGTGGGGAAACAGGTTGTACTGCTGAAACACCATGGCACTGCGGTTACTCAGGGTGGCTAGCTGCTTCTTGGTGACCGAGCCGCCGAAGTCAAGGCTGACCTCGCCCACGGTGACGGTTCCGCCGTCGGGCGTCTCCAACCCGTTCAGCGAACGCAGCACCGTCGTCTTGCCGGACCCGGAAGGCCCAATCAAGGCAACTACCTTGCCGCGGGGAACATCCAGATCAATGCCGTTCAGCACGGTGTTACTGCCGAAGGATTTTTTCAAGCCGCGAACACTCAGCACCGGTGCGGCGTCATTATTAGTGGGCAACATAGCGATCCAATCTCTTCTCCAGCAATGATTGGGCGCTGGAAAGTACCAAGCAAATCACCCAGTAGACCACGGCGGCCTCCAGATACAGGATCATGAATTCCTGGCTGAACGCGGCCACCTGCTGCGCCTGCCGAAACAACTCCGTCACCAAAATGAGCGACGCCAAGGAGGTGTCCTTCACTAGGGAGATGAAGGTGTTGGAGAGCGGGGGCACCGAAACACGGGCGGCCTGCGGCAAGATAATCCGCACCAGCGATTGCACGTGGGGCATGCCGATCATGTGAGCGGCCTCCCACTGCCCCTTCGGGACGGAAAGAATGGCGGCACGGATAACTTCCGCAGCGTAGCCGCCCACATTCAACGAAAAGGCGATGATGGCGCTGGGCCATGGATCCAGCTTGACCCCGATGCTGGGTAGCCCGTAGAAAATCACGAACAACTGCACCAGCAGCGGGGTTCCACGGATCACCGAAATGTAAAGCCGGGCAATGGTGGAGAGCACCTTGTTGGTGGAGATGCGCATGAGCGCCATCACTAGGGCCAGGAACAAACCGAGCACAAAGGACGCCAACGTCAAGGGAATGGTACCTGTGATGGCACCGGAAATAATCGGCCCGAGTGAGCTAGTGATCAGATCCCAGTTGCTAGTCATTGCACTACCTATCCGTGGCCGTCTCCGCCACCGTCCCAGCTACCAATGGAGCATTGCTGGTGCTTACTTGCTG
>JABBNV010000083.1:2686-10181 GCA_019352125.1 Acidobacteriota bacterium
CCGAAATACTTAGTCGAAATCTTGGCCAGTGTGCCATCTGTCGCCAAATCAGACAAGGCCTTGTTGACTGCGTCGGTCAGTGCCGTGGCTCCCTTGCGGAGCGCAAACGCGTTGTGATCAGCATCCGGGGTGGTGGCTGCGATCTTCAGGCCGGAGTTTGTGTTGGTCTTCGTATAGTCAAGGAACGTCAACTTGTCATTCACCGTGGCGTCCACGCGGCCATCCTTGAGTAGTGAGACGGCCTGCGCCCAGCCCTCCACGGACTGCACCGTGGCGCCGTCGTCCTGGGCAACCTTGTACCAATTGCTGGTCAGGGACTGCGCGGTGGTTTTGCCCTTCAGATCCATCATGGAGTGGATGCTGTTGTCGCTCTCCTTGGTGACCACGACGCCGGGGGAGACCGTGTAAGGGGTGGACATAGAGTACTTGGCGCTGCGCGTGGGGTTGATGGAGATCTGATTCGCGATGACGTCAAAACGCTTTGCATCCAAGCCAGCAAAGATGCCATCAAATTGGGTCTCCTGGAAGGACGCCTTGACGCCCAGCTTGCCGGCCACGGCCCGCGCTACTTCCACGTCATACCCGGTGAGGGGGCCGGAACCGCCGTCGTGGTAGCTAAAGGGCTTGTAAGTCCCCTCCGTGCCAAAAACAATCTCACCCTTGGACTTCACATCGCTGAGGGAAGTGTCGCCGCCGGTATTGGACGCTGCAGGAGCGCATGCGGCTAACGCCAGTGTGAGGGCGGTTGCAGCGCCGAGGATGCCAAAGTGGCGACGATTCATGTTCATGGTCCTAACGCGTGTGAAGTAAGGCGCGTCCGGTGAGACTCGCGCCAGAGAGTGAGACTAACAGTTTCAACGCGAAGGACTAGCGTCAATATTTCACTAGATGACGGAAATGTTACTCGCGTGATTCGACTCACTCTCAATTGTGCTGTGAGCGGTATCGCTACGAGGCTGTTTGCTTACCGGATAAGCTTGACTCTGGGAAATCCGGGGCCACCTGCCGCCATCTTGTTGAGTGAGATTCCCGCTACCCAAGGAGCAATCGTCATGAGTATGGAAGGCGCTGCCTGGAGTTCTCTCTGGAGCACAATGGGCTCCAAGAAGGCTGACGGCGGGATCACCCCAGGAACGTTGAAGCGGACGGTAGCGTTTGCCCGGCCCTACAGAACAAGGCTAGCCATCTTTGTGGTGCTATCTGTGGCGTCCGCAGTGCTGGCCGTAGCCACCCCTGTGCTGGCAGGTCAGGTGATCAACGCTATCAATGGGCACACTGCCGTCTCCGTTGTGGTGAACCTTGCGTTGCTGATTGCATTGGTAGCCGTCCTGGACGCTATTTTCTCTCTGATCATCAGGTGGTTGTCCTCCAGCCTGGGTGAGCAGGTAATTCTTGACTTGCGCACTGCCGTGTTTGATCACGTTCAGCGGATGCCGATCGCGTTCTTTACGCGTACCCGCACCGGCGCTCTGGTCAGCAGACTCAATAGCGACGTCATTGGCGCCCAGCAGGCATTCAGTGGCACCTTGTCCGGCATTGTGAGCAACGTGGTGGCGCTCATCCTGACTCTGGTGGTCATGCTCAATACGTCCTGGCAGGTGACGGTGCTGGCGCTGGTGCTGCTGCCCATCTTCCTGATCCCGGCCCGCCGCTTCGGCTCCCGACTGGCGGGTATGCGCCGCGAGGCAGCCAACCTCAATGCGGATATGAGCACACAGATGACGGAGCGCTTCTCGGCTCCGGGAGCCACTCTGGTGAAGCTCTTTGGGCGTCCCGCGGATGAGTCCAGAGAATTTTCGGCCCGAGCCACCCGTGTGCGAGATATTGGCGTGCGCACCGCCGTGATGCAGTACGTATTCTTCACAGCGCTGATGTTGGTCTCGTCTCTGGCACTGGCTCTGGTTTATGGCCTGGGCGGCGCGTTCGCCATTCGCGGGCAATTGGCCGCGGGAGACGTAGTAGTTCTGGCGTTGCTCCTGACTCGCCTTTACGCTCCGCTGACGGCTCTGGCCAACGCCCGCGTGGACATCTTGAGCGCGCTGGTGAGTTTTGACCGAGTCTTCGAGATCCTCGATCTCAAACCCCTGATTGTTGAAAAGCCGGATGCCGTATCCATTCCCGTGGGGCCCACCAGCATCGAATTTTCGGACGTGAGGTTCGCCTACCCCTCGGCGGACAAGGTGTCCCTAGCCTCGCTGGAGGACGTCGCCACGCTGGACAGTCGCGGCGGCGAGGAAGTGCTGCATGGTGTCAGCTTCCGAGCCGAGCCGGGCCAAACCATTGCCCTGGTGGGTTCCTCCGGGGCCGGAAAATCCACCATCGCGCAACTGCTGTCCCGCCTCTATGACGTGGACTCCGGTTCCGTGAAGCTGGCTGGAACCGACGTGCGGGACATGACCTTTGACTCCCTCCGCGCCTCTCTGGGCATGGTGACTCAGGACGGCCATCTGTTCCATGAAACCATTCGCTCCAACCTCCTGTTAGCACGCCCGGATGCTACCGAAGCCATGATCTGGGATGCGCTGCGCCGAGCCCGGTTGCAGCAGCTCATTGAGTCCATGCCCGATGGTTTGGACACCGTGGTGGGAGAGCGCGGTTACCGGCTTTCCGGCGGCGAGCGCCAGCGGCTTACCATTGCCCGCTTGCTGTTGGTGCAGCCTGCGGTGGTGATTCTGGATGAGGCGACGGCGGCTCTTGACTCCACCAGCGAGGCGGCAGTTCAGGCCGCCCTGGGTGAGGCGCTGAGGGACCGGACGGCCGTGGTGGTTGCTCACCGGCTGTCCACGATTCGTGCTGCAGACGTGATTTTGGTGGTGGAGGCTGGGCAGATTGTGGAGCGCGGCACACATGAGGATCTGTTGGCCGCGGGCGGGCGCTATGCGGAACTCTATGAAACCCAGTTCTCCCAAGCGGTGGCCACTGTGGAGGATGCGCGCACCGACGGGCAGTAGCTGCTGGGCCGCTGGAACTATGGGGTTGCTGGGTCTGGCGTGATTCTTCTTAGCTGGCTGAGCAGCCGAAGGTTCTTCCGCGGGCCGTGCACGTCCCACTGCATGGTGTACGCGTCCGGCGAAGTCACGGTGTACGTCACCGTGTAATCGTCCGGTGCACAGCCGTGCTCGGTGTTCCATTGGCCGGTGGAAAGATCCATCACATGGAACGGCCGGCCGTCCGGGAACTCCACGTTCAGGACGGCTGGCTGTTCGGTACTCCGGAGCATGTAATCGCGGGTTGCTGGGCCGGAATGGGTGGGCCACACCATGAGCCCGGATTCGTGGTGGCGCAGCGTGCCATCTCTTTCGGGGGTAAAGGTGACCGTTCCGGTGAAGGTGCCTTGAGCGCCGTCGTGAGCCAACTCCGTCATGGTGCGGTCCACACGCCACGTACCCGTCAGAAAATCGGCCAGATCCGCTACATGATGCGGCATGCGGCGTCCTTTCCGTCGGCGCAGACCCGCGGTCTGCACTCCCAGGGGACCAGTCCCCGAAATGCGCGTTCTCTCGAGTGCGCGAGGCGGGATTCGAACCCGCGACCTTCCCTTTAGGAGAGGGACGCTCTATCCTGCTGAGCTACTCACGCGTGCGTACTACAGGCGGTGAACCGCCGCTAGTACAGCAGCAACTGTACCGGGTTTCGAGGTGCTTCTTCGAATACGGGCCAGGAAGTTGGTAACTGCGCCGCTAGTTGGCTCTTGATCCGGATTAGTCGGGAGTGACGTTAAGTACGACGACGAGGAGCTGTGCGAGGTCGCCTGCCCCGGTGGGTCCCGGGGGCCACGACGACCCTTTCTTCGCAGCGCCCGCGCCAGTTCACTCCGCCGCGTTCCGGCAGCCGTTGCCGGAAGAATCTTGCGAATGCGTGGACAGTATCCGCGGACCTCATAGGGTGGATGCGTGAGCACAACGCATAGCGCCTCTGCCCTCGACAGTCCCCGTGCCCTGATAGGTGCGTGGGGGAAGATCAGCATCCTGCAATTCTTTGTGGTGGAAACGCTGGTCATCGGAGACTGGCAGGGGCCAACGCCTTATAGCCGTCTGATCAATAAAATTAGTGATCTGGGTGCACTTCATTGCGGCAACTACGGCGGCAGGCCCGTCTGTTCACCCTGGCACCCGCTGATGAACACATCCTTTGTACTGCAGGGCGTGGGCCTGTTGCTGGGTGCCGCGTTTCTGAGCGCCACCATGCTCAATATTGCTGGCGGTCGGCACCACATGCAGCGCAAGCATTTGGTGGTGGCACGTATTATCCGAGTGCTCTTGGCCGCTGCCGGGGTAGGGGCGGCTCTGGTGGGGTTTGTCCCGGAAGACTCGGTGCGCTGGCTCCATCTCACCGGGGCGGGGATGTTCTTTGTTAGCGGTGCCGCGACCCTGATTCTGCTGTGGTGGGTTTGGCGGGAATCACGACGGATCAGCTGGCTGCTGCTGGCCTGTGGCGTAATCTCTTTGGTTTCGCTGGTGCTCTTCGTGCTGATTCCGACACTGCAAACCGGCGGGGTGGAGCGTCTAGTGGTGTATCCCATTACTTTGGGCGGGGCCTTGATGGGTGCCGCCGTGGCTCAAAGGGTGCACGGCGCTCGCAGGAACGCTCGAATCGTGCGCCGGGCTGTGGCTGCTTCTGCTAGCCCTGGGTCTGACCTTGGGCCCGGCCCTGTTGCTGGCTCCGGCTCTGCCTCTGGCCCTGTTTCCGACCCCAAATAATTGCTACCACGCTGCTAAGTACTGTCAGTGCCAACAGCACCCACGACGCCACTACCAATACGCTAGCCAACGCGACCAAGCCGCCGTCGAGCGTGGAATTTCCCAGAATAGTGTCCACCGCGACGTTGGCACCCAAGCTCACCAGCACGAAGGCAATCGCCAGGGCAATCACGCCCCAGCGACGCCAGCGAGTGCGCAGATTCAGCCCGGCAGCCAGGCCCGCGGTAACCGCCAACACGACTGGGAACAGCAGACCCGCCGTCTTGTGAACAAACTGCAGCTGGCCCTTGGCATCCGAGTTCATCGCGTGACGCAACGAGTCCACATAGCCCGTGCTGAACCCGCCAAAGAGTGAATCCGGCATGGCCAGCCCGCCGGAAATTTGGGTCATCTGGTTCAAGGTGAGCAGATGCAGGTACCAAAACAGGAACACACTGGCCGCGCCCGCTGCCACCAAAATCAGGCCCGCGTTGCCGCCCGTGGGCTCTCCTCGCAACTGCGCCTGCTTGCGCTCCACGCCCTTGTCTCGTAGCGCTTTGGCCCAGCCGCCGGCAGCGGTTTGCGGGGGCGTTGAAATAGGTGTGCCGCCATGCTTGGCCGCTCGCTGTGCAGGGGTTTTGGACATATGCCCATTATCCCCTGTGGGGTTTGACGATCTGCCCGTGCATGTTCGCGCTAGCACTTTCGCTCAGCCCTCTGTAAATCTGGGGTTACCGTTTAGGGTGGAGCTGTGAGCTTAGACGACTATGAACTTGCGTCCATGTTGGTTCGAAACGCCGGGCAGCTTGCGCTGAGAATGCGCTCTGACGGCCTAACTGCAACCCAAAAAACCTCCGTGTCCGATGTGGTTACCGCGGCGGACAAGGCGGCGGAGCAATACGTGTTGGAGCAGCTCTCTGAGCTCCGGCCGGATGACGGCGTGCTGGGCGAGGAAGGCACCTCCCGTGCGGGTACCAGTGGCCGTACGTGGGTGATTGACCCCGTGGACGGGACGTATAACTTCTTCTCTGGCTCAACCTATTGGTGCTCGGCGCTGGCCCTGCGGGCTGATAGCGATGCTGGCTCTACAGGGGGTGCCGTTGTTGACGGTACTGCCAGCGTCAGTGACCTGGACGCGGTGCCGGATCCGGACGTCATCCTGGGCGCTATCTATCAGCCGCAGGAGGACAAGCTGTGGCTGGGTGGCAAGGGCCGCCCAGCCACGCTAAACGGCCAAACGTTGGCGCCGCCGTCGAACGCGGAACCTGACCAGCTCAGCGCGGGGAGTTACCTGCATCCCGGCTGGCTGGCCGAGCCACGGGCGGCGGATCCCTGGCGTGCAGCGGCATTACTGTCAGCGACCATCCGCATGTGGGGCTCCGGTTCCTGCGATCTGGGCCGTGTGGCGGAAGGTCAATTGGGCTTCTGGTTCCAACACAGCTGCCCGCAATGGGACTGGCTGCCCGGCAAAGCCATTGTGTTGGCCGCCGGCGGAGATACTGCCGTAGTGAATGTCAATGGACTGGACTGGTTCATAGCTGGCGGTGCCACCGCGGTGGCCCGGGTCAGCGCAGCACTCACCTCCTGACCCTTCCTCCCCAACACTTCTCCAAAGCGCATGTCCAGTTTTCTGGCGCTCCGGTGGACATAGTGGTGTTATGTCCACCGGAGCTGCACTCCGATGGGCATGCGCACGGGAGGGAAGGTGGGTGTCAGCGGTGGCTATTAGACTGAATTGCCTATGGACATGTTGTTTGACCCCCGCCCTGCTGCCCCCTCCGTGACGCTTCCCAGCCCGGAGGAGCTGCTGCATGGGCTGAACCCGCAACAAGAAGCGGCCGTCAAGCATGCGGGCTCCCCGCTGTTGATTGTTGCTGGTGCAGGTTCGGGTAAGACCCGTGTGCTCAGCCATCGCATCGCGTACTTGCTGGCCACTGGCCGTGCGCATCCCGGGCAGATCCTGGCCATCACGTTCACCAACAAAGCGGCCGCAGAAATGCGGGAGAGAATTACTGTCTTGGTGGGGGAGCCGGCCAAGAACATGTGGATTTCCACGTTCCACTCCTCCTGTGTACGGATTCTGCGGCGGGAAGCAGCCACCGCCGGGCTCAGCTCCAATTTCTCGATCTACGATTCCGCGGACTCACTGCGCCTGATCACATTGGTGGCCAAGAATCTGGATCTGGACCCGAAGAAGTTCACGCCCAAATCAATTCAGCACAAGATCTCAGCGCTCAAAAATGAGCTGATTGACGACGACGATTACGCCTCGAGCGCCAACCATTCGGATCCGTTCGAACAGGCCGTGGCAGAGGTTTACAAGGGCTACACGCAGCGGCTGCGGCAGGCGAACGCGATGGACTTTGATGACCTGATTGCCCAGGTGGTGTACATCTTTCGCGCGTTCCCGGGCGTCGCCGACAGTTATCGCCGGCGGTTCCGCCACGTACTGGTGGACGAGTACCAGGATACGAACCACGCTCAGTACGCACTGGTGCGCGAAATAGTCGGCGTACCGGATCTGGGCTCCGATAGCGCTGGCGGATCTACTATTGCCCCGGCAGAGCTCACTGTGGTGGGTGATTCGGACCAGTCCATCTACGCCTTCCGCGGTGCAGACATTCGCAACATTGTGGAGTTCGAAAAGGACTACCCTTCGGCAGCCACCATCAAGTTGGAGCAGAATTACCGCTCCACGCAAACCATCCTTAGTGCGGCCAACGCCGTGATCTCACGGAACCCAAACCGGCCGGAGAAGCGGCTGTGGACGGCAGAGGGCGACGGCGCCAAAATCATCGGCTACGTGGGGGAAAATG
>JABBNV010000084.1:0-1977 GCA_019352125.1 Acidobacteriota bacterium
GACCGTGAGTTGGGTGTAGATTCCGGCGCCATAGTGGCCAGGCAGGTTGCAGAGCAGTTCATAACGCCCTGGTGGCAACGTGAGGGTGACCCAGCCTGAGGTACCGGGCAAGATTCCCTGGCCAGCACCTTCAGCACATGTGTTGGATGCTTCACCGACGCTCCCGGCTTCATCGATCCTGCCATCACCGCCAATTGGACGGGTGCCCGCAAGCTGCCTTGCCGGAAGGGCCAAAACCACCAGTTCATGACTGATGCTGCCCAGATTGGTCACCAGAAAGGACACCTGTCCTGCGGAAACGGTGGCGCGGTCCGCCGTCAGACGCATCGCCCCGCCCTTCATCATGCCGTTGTCTTGGCGCATCACCGGTCCCCCCATATTGGTCAGGGAGACGTTCACCACCGGACTAGGAAGGCTAGGTGGCGCACAGCTCTGACGTGACAGCAATCCACTGCCGCCACCCGCTCCGCCCACAACCCCGACGACGACGAGGGATAGTGCCGTCATGATGAGGGTGAATAACACCCCGAAAATGACCTGCCGGCGATGCGAGAAGGGTTTCATTCCGGATGCCGAAGCGCAGAGCGTCGGGCGGTGTATTCCGTTTCGTCGATCTCACCGCGGGCAAACCGTTCGTGCAAAATACGCTCCGCTTCGTAGTGCGGAGGCCGCACGGCACCAGGTCCTTGATGCGGAGGAGTGTGTCGAAGCAGGAGAATCACCACGGTGACCACGCCTCCCCAGAACACCAACATCATCACTATCATTGCCACCCAAGCACCTGCACCCCAGCCGTTCCCGTCCCACCCGTACATCATGGCTCCATCCGATCCTTGTGTGCCGTGCCGCCATTGCTCGGAGCCTATTGCCCCCATGGCCCCACGGAATAGAGTCGAAAGTCCTCCCCCTTGTTCCGTGCCTCTCATCGATCCATTCAGTGGACCGTTTCACGGGCGTCCGCGGTTTCGAAATAGGGGATCTCTGGTAAACGGCGCTGAATCTCATCAGCAGCGAACCGTCCAACCGACATCTAGGCCAGTGGGCAACGCCGTCGTCCGCCCGTTTGTCGCAGCCCACAAACCTGCCCCGGATCACATTCATTAGAAGGGCATTCGATAGCCCGATGACTCTCGCCAACAACGCCACTGCTTGAGCCAGTCACGCGCAGAATAGTTCCTCCGGCATCGCTCAACTCCGGCATGCTGGGGGCTCCGTCGGTTTCGAGTTCCTTCAAGGTTGCGACGAGCTTGCGGTCGGCGTCTGCGGCGACTTCGGTGATGGCCGGCGCATCGCTGAGCTGGACCATGGTTTGCGCGTCGATGGTCTGGATGCCAGTAGCCCCGCGCTAGGTCCGCGTCGGATGACGACGTTACAGGGCAGCAGCAGTCCATATCCGGGTCCGCAGCAAGGGCCTTTTGTGCCAACGCAGGATTGCATGCACCCAGGATCAGGTAGTCGCCCAGTTCTTCTCCGGCGTCGGATCCAAACTTGACCTCGAAGGTGGCTCGGGGCACAGATTAATGGCCATTCCCTCATGGGACTCCATGCCGATGAGCCACCGCACGAAGACCGTCTGCATCCTCATGCCTGCTCTAGTCAGATCGCCGTTGAGCATCAACATGACTCTGGGTCGGGACGCGCTCCGATACTGACCAGAGGGTTCAGTCCGCGGTGATCTGCCGGTAGAGCAGTTTGGCGTACCAGCCGGGTGAGGCAAGTGGGAGGTCGTGACCGCCGCGGTGGGTGCGCGCAGTGCCGCCCGCGAATTCCGCGGCTAGCGCGCGGGCGCGTCCCCGGACGGGCACCGGATCCATCTCCCCGTCAATGAGCAACACTGGCACCCTCCGTCCGGACAGTGTGGCGACCGCTCCTGTCCAAGTGTCGGCCGCGACGAGCGCCTCGAAGCAGCCCATGTTCCGAACCTGCTCGTCGGCCTCAGCCCGGGTCCGGTACAAGGGAGCGTCGAACGCTACCACC
>JABBNV010000084.1:1987-10152 GCA_019352125.1 Acidobacteriota bacterium
ATGTCCCCCTCGCTCGCCGCCGCCCACTGGATCGCGAGCGACGCGCCCATCGAGTGGCCTGCCACGTGCAGTTGACGCCCGTCGAGGTTGAGCGCGCGGAGGGCGCCTGTGACGGCGGCAACGTGCTCTTCGACCGCAAACGGGTGGGAGCCGATGTCCGCATCCATCGAGGAGCCGAATCCGAAAGGGTCGATCACGACCACCGGCGCGACCGCGCCGAGCCGGTCATAAGCCGCTCCGAAGTAGGCCTGGCTTGCCGCGATGCCCGACAGCAGCACCAGCACGGGGGTCGCCGTGGCCGAACAAGCGCAGACGCAGGCGCCCGGCACGCTGCGGCACCCACGCCCCCGGCGCCAGCGGCACACTCGTCTGGAATGGAATTGCACCGCGGCCCAACCGGATGCCACGAGCAGCACACACGCCACCAGGCCGCACTGATTCGTCGAGTGCTCATGCGAACCTTTGTCAGTCTTGATCTTTGCTTTCTCGTGGCAGGACGGGTACCCGCTGACAGGATGGTACTACGCCACCACGATGTAACTCAGCCTTGATCTGGTCCTTACCCCTGGTCAATGCGCCTTTCGGTGTCCGCGCCCAACAGTGTCGAGCAACACCTGCCTAACCAATCACCAGGACCAGATAAATGGCTGGCCGCAACGAGTACTTGCGTGCCTCTTGAAAGATTTGCCTGACAAGGACCATATTCCAGACCGATGCCGGTTGAACTGACATCAAGCGGATTTGGAGAATCACCGTGATGACCATGATGACAGAACAGTACGAGTACGCCAGGGGATTCTCTACCCATGCTGATACGCGTGGGGGTGAATGACCGTAGTCGTATTGTCTACCGAGCGGCATCCGACGGGCGGATTTTGCTGTGGTCTCCTGATTTCTTGCGTCGCCACCGTAAGGCATTCGCAGCGTTCGATACTGGTTGAACGGAATAAAACTGCAACGCGCGCTAACGAGGTAGCGGCCGCTGCCGGAGTACGAAGCAGTGGTGACCTGCCGCGGCGCCTCTAGGTGCGTGGGTCAGTAGTCGGGAACGGCAATGACCCGATAATGCTTTAAAACGCCGGGGGGGGGATTAACCGGGATTCCGTGCCGGTGCTGGGAGAATTGGGGGTATGGATATTCCTTCTTCTTCCCTCCCGCAGGATGGACTCTTCGATGCCGGGCTGATCGAGCGGGTCGAGGCCCTGGATGATGGTCGGGTGGATGCCAATGGTGGGGTGCGGAAGCGGTTCAAGGATTTTGAGCCCGATGCGGTGATGTTGGTGCCGCCGTCCTTGGAGGAGTGGCTGCCCGAGGGCCATCTGGCCCGGTTCATTGCCGAGCTGGTGGAGAACGAACTGGATCTGGCCTTGTTCTATAAGGCGTATGCGAAGGCGAAGGGTCAGCCTCCGTATGATCCGCGGTTGATGTTGCGGGTCTTGATCTACGGGTACTGCACCGGGGTTCGTTCCTCCCGTGCAATTGAGCGGGCCTGCACCGACATGGTCTCATTCCGGTGGTTGTCGGCGCAGCAGGCCCCGGACTTCCGCTCCATCGGGCGCTTCCGTGAACGCCACCTGGCCGCGTTCGCGAATGTGTTCTTGCAGGCCCTGGAACTGTGCCAGGCCGCGGGCATGGTGAAGCTGGGCAAGGTCGCCCTGGACGGGACGAAGGTGCGGGCGAACGCTTCCAAACACAAGGCGATGTCCTACGCGAGGATGAGCGAGAAGCAGAAGGTGCTGGCCCAGGAAATCAGTGACTTGATGGCCGAAGCCAAAACCGTCGATGCCGATGAGGACGCGAAGTTCGGCCCCGGCAAGCGCGGGGATGAGTTGCCGGTCGAACTGGCCAACCGGCGGGCACGGGCTGCGGCGATGGCCACCGCCAGGGCCTCCATCGAGGAAGAAGCAGCAGCGAAGGCACGCACCGAGGCTGAGGTGAAGGCCACCAATCGCGGCGATGACGATGATGACATCACCACGGCCGGGGACAAGGCCGCGGCGGAAGCCGTGCCCAAGCCCACGGCGCAGCGGAACTTCACGGACCCGGATGCGCGGATCATGAAGCGCGCCGATGGCTCGTTTTCCTACAACTACAACGGCCAAGCCGTAGTTGACGGGCACCGGCAGGTCATTGTCGCCGCAGAAATGAGCCAGGCAAGCAACGACTACGGGTAACTGGTCCCGATGGTCGAGCAAACACTTCAGAATCTGGGCCAGATGCCCAAGCAGTGGTTGGCGGATACCGGGTACTGCTCTAAAGCGAACCTTGAACACGCCCGAGAACTGGAAACAGAACATGGCACGGAGTTCTTCATTTCCACCGGGCGGATGAAGCACTCAGCCCCGGTCCCTGAATCCCCGCGGGGCCGGATCCCAGCCAGCATCACCGTGGTGGGGCGGATGGGACGGAAGCTGAAAACCAAGAAAGGGAAGAGGGCCTAGGCCAGGCGTAAGGCCATCGTGGAACCGGTCTTCGGACAAATCCACACCAGGCAAGGCAAGTATCTACTGCTGCGCGGGTTGGAGAAAGCCCAACTTGAGTGGAAGCTGCTCGCTGCCTGCCACAACTTCATGAAGCTCCAAAGTTACCGGGCAGAACCGGCCGTATAGTCAGGGAGGAACGGCGGGAATCTGCACTCTAAGCGCGCCCCACCAACGCCCCAAGATTCAGTCTTGACGGGACCTCAACCCTTTTTCAACACTCCTGCCCGGAAACAACATCACAAAGGTCTAATCGGCCGAAATTCACGCCGACACCAGCCCGCCGTTCAAAACGCTACTGACCCACACACCTAGTGGTGGACCGGCTACGGGGGTTCGCGTATTGCCAGTCTCACAGGGGTTGGTTAGCATCGGGCGCGGAAGGCACGAAAACCAAAGGTTCCGGGTCATTTGGTGCGTGACAGGCGGGCGTACAGGGGAACAGAAGCCTCGTGTAACGAAATTATAACTTTTTGTTTGTGTCAGATAGACTTGACAAAATCCATACCCCTAACGGGTATGTTCGTGGGCCGCTTCGCCAAACCCCGTCGGTGGGCCACGACCAGTGAGTTTCGCGACGGGGGCGGAGGAACCACCATCGGTGCTTGCTGCACCTTGGGGTGAAGCCCGTCCAACACTTCACGGCCGTTGTCGTCGTGTGTTGGACTGGCCGGGCAGTCTCCTCGCCCGAATCCGACAGCTAACTCCGCCGGCGTGGAGAAGACCACTATGACGTCTACCGACCGCCAGCACGGCCGCCGCCGCGCCACTACTTCCAAACCAACCCGCACCTCAAGGGGCCAACACCGGTCCCCTGATCTAGAGACCAGAAACGTCAGGGGCGGGAAATCACTGGCGCTAACAATGGCCGCGGCCGGATTCATTGCCTTGACTGCCCTTCCTGCCGCCCACGCCGACACCGGCCACCCCGCCACGGCGATGACCGCCAGCGCTGCGACCCCCACCACACAACCGGCTGTGACCGCGGACAAGGATGCCCTCTTGTCCTTCGGTCAGACCGCAGTTCGCAGCAATCCTGCGCCAACTCAGGCAGCGCATGGCATCCATGCCGCGGCGGTCCAGGAATCACGCATCCATGCGGCGGTGCCTGCGGTGCCCGCCACCGCACAACCATCGACCGCGCAGCCGTCCGTGGGGCTGCAGCCCCCGCTGGCATCGTTGACGGTCACTTCTACCTTCGGGTACCGAACCAACCCTTTGAGTGGTGCCGGCGGTGAACTGCATACCGGCATAGACCTCGCCGGGTCGTGCGGCACGGCAGTCTTCGCCTCCGGAGCCGGCACGGTAACTGAGGCGGGCTGGAGCCAGTACGGGGGCGGAAACCGAATCGTCGTCGACCATGGCGGCGGCATCAAGACAACGTACAACCACTTGAACAGCATCTCTGTCAGCGCCGGCCAACTGGTGGGCGCCGGCGCACGAATTGCCGGTGTCGGGTCGACCGGCAATTCCACCGGCTGCCACCTGCACTTTGAGGTCTTGGTCAACGGCCAAACCGTTGACCCTGCGCCATTCATCTGACTGGCTCCTCAGCACCAGCGAACAAGGCACCAGCCACTCCAACCGCGCAGCGCCAGCGAGCGACGACGTCTACCCAGGCATAGGAACTAGCCGCCGGGCCGGGCGGGTGTACCGCGACCCGGATCCAGGTCCAGGTCCAGGTCCAGGTGACAATCGTCCCGTGAGGGTATGTTAGCGCTTCTTAGGTGTGGTGCGTCCGGCCAGAACTGCCCCGAGAATCATCAAGGCCGCGCCAGTGGGGTAGCCGATAAGGATGTCCTGGATGCCGGGAGGACCGCCGGTCAGGGCTAAGTGGGCAACCCAGTGCGACAGTGCCGTCAGGGCACCCAGTGCGATTGACACTTGGCCCATCCGAACCAGGAGTCGGTGGTGGCGGTAGGCCTTTGCTGCACCATCGTTGGGCAGATTGTTCTTCATGAGTTGTCCTTTCGGAGGTGTGATTGCTGAACTGTTGGCTCCGTCGGAGTATGACGCCCCTGTCTCGCGCGTTTAAGGCCCCTTGACATAGGCATCGTTAAAGACGGGCAGCCAAGAATCTGCGGAGTTGGCGAAGTTGAGTTGGGACCCGACGCGGTCGTTGTCACGGTCGCCGTTTGCTTCGGATTCAGACCGCGCAGGACCTAGGGACTGAACTTAACCTCGGAAGTCGACGCGTCCACATCTGCGGAGGCAGTCCCGGGTTATAGCTGATCCCGACGGCCCAGTGCTCACGAGAATCCACGGCGCTACCCTCGCCGACTGCTTTGTTGTCAATGACGCAGTTGGTCCAGGTCGCAGAGTGGTCCCCACCGAAGACAATGAGATTCCGGCGGCGTCGCCTGACCCGGTGGGCGGCAAGCACGACGCCAGCTTTTGCCTTGCGCCCAGTCTGACAATCTTGGGGATTACTCATGGCGGGCCCCCGGAGCCATAGATGTTGCTGGTTCGTCAGGCTGACTAGAACTGGCCGGCCCTGCTTCGACGGTGGAGCGTGCCCGGCGGTGCCGGGCTAAGAACCAGGCGCCACCGGCGAGCAGCAGCAGACCCGAGACCCACGTGTTCACTCGCAGCCCAAGGATGGTGTTGGCATAGTCGGAACGCAAAAGTTCAAACACGAACCGGCCGGACGTATAGAAAACGACGTACAGTGCGAATACGGTCCCGGCCCCGAACTGGAATCGTTTGTCCAAGACGAGTAGCAGCCCGGCTGCGGCTAGGCACCACAAGGATTCGTAGAGAAATGTGGGCTGGAAGTAGCCGAGCACCACTGGCGTCCCGGCAGGGTCGAGGACGGCCTTGCCGGTGGCGAAGTCCATCTGGTGGATCTGCAATTTCCACGGTGCCGTGGAGGGGTCGCCATAGAGTTCGTTGTTGAACCAGTTCCCCCACCTTCCCAGCCCCTGGGCGATCAGCAGGCCCGGGGCTGCGGCGTCCATTAAGGTGCTGAACGGGACCTTGGTGCGGCGGCAACCAATGTAGGCACCGAGCAGGCCCACGGCGACGGCGCCCCAAATTCCCAGTCCACCGTCCCAGATTTTCAGGGCATTCCACGGGTTTTTTCCGGGCAGGAAGTACAGTTCCGGGTCCGTGAGGACGTGGTAAAGGCGTCCACCGACAATACCGAAGGGGACCGCCCACAGCGTGATGTCCAAGACGACTCCGGGTCGGCCGCCGCGGGCGGTCAACCGTCGGTTGGCCAACCATACGGCGATGATAATTCCAGCCAAGATGCACAACGCGTAGAAACGTATGCTCAGCGGCCCGATCTGGAAGGCGCTGATGGTGGGTGAGGGGATGAATGGAGGGCGTATCGACGAGGGGTTCATAGTGATCAAGCCTTAGCTGAGGTAGGAGAAGACGCCCATCATGCCTCGTTCGGCATGGTAGGCGTTGTGGCAGTGGGTGAGCCACTGGCCGGGATTATCGGCATCGAAGCTGACGGTCACGGTTTGCTTGGGCCGGACGATGACGGTGTCTTTGCGGGCTCCGGTGGTCCCTACCTGGAAGGTGTGTCCGTGAATGTGCATGGGGTGCCACATCATGGTCTCGTTGACGAAATTCACTTCCACCCGCTCACCGGCCTTGAGATCAAAGGCGTTTTCGAATGGTTTGGTCATATCGAAGCGTCGTCCGTTGATGCCCCAGTCGTACTTCATCATTCCGCCAGTCAGTCGTAGCTCATGGACCCTGTCCGGCTTCTTCGACGGCAAGGTCACAGCCGGATCTGCGGTGAGTTGGCCGCCGTCGACGACCTTCCCGGTCAGGTTCGTGGGGAGACTGTCCTTCCCTGGTGCGGTTCCGGTCCCCGTAGAAACGAGTCCGTAGCTCATCTGGTCTTTGCCCTCAGCTAAAGCGATCACGGGCGTGTAACCCTCCCGGACGGTCAGGAGAGCATCGATGCGTTCGCCCATGCCAAGCACGACGGCGTCGACCTCCGTATGCTGGACGGGGAACCCATCCGTGTGGGTCAGAGTCAGCTGCTGACCGGAGACCCCGACCCGGTAGGCGGTATCACCGGCGGCATTGATGATACGCAGGCGGATGCGCTCCCCCGCTTTGGCTTTGAAAGTCTCCGGGGTCCCGGAGTCTTGGCCGTTGAAGAGATGGAGGGGGTAGGCGACGTCTCCGGCATCCCCGCCGAGGAAGGCGCTGGAGGAGCCCATGAGCATGTGTCCGGTGTCCATGCCTGCGCCCTGGTTCATGCTGGGGCTACTGGGCGTCCCTCCCATGGACCCCATGGACCCCATGCCTTGGGAGAGTTCCTTCAGCACCTGATCCGGAGTACCGGTGACGCCGTCGAGCCAGTCGTCCAGAACGATGACCCAGTCCTTGTCGTATTTCAGGGGTTCCTTTGGGTCCTCGATAATCAGAGCCCCATAGAGGGCGCGTTCGCGCTGCATCTCCACGTGAGAGTGGTACCAGTAGGTCCCTGGGTGCGGGAGCTTGAAACTGTAGGGGTAGTCCGTCCCGGCCGCGATCGGATCCTGGGTGACGTTGGGGACGCCGTCAGCGTTATTGCGCAGGGCCAGCCCGTGCCAGTGAATACTGGTGGGCTCGGTGAGCCTGTTGGCGACGGTGACAGCAAGCAGGTCCCCGGCTACACCTCGCAGGGTGGGTGCGACGAGCGCGCCGTCGTACCCCCAGGTGGTGATTTTCTTCCCAGCCAAAGTCGTAGAAAACTGCTGCGGTGTGAGCGTTTTGCTGACGGTTTTTCCTGTGGAGGGTCTTTTGTTCTCGTATTCGGTGATCAGTGGGTCGGTCGGCAGGAGGCGTCCGGTCTGCACGGCGGTGGGTGGGGCAGGTGTGCAGGCGGCCAGAGCTGCCGCAGCAGCGGCCGCCACGGAGAGCCCCAGAAAAGTGCGGCGATTATGTGGGTAAATCATGATGAATTCCTTCTAAAGGGTGTGTTTAGACGATGGTGAGGAACGTGCCGGAGAGGTTTTGCAGCTGGTAGATCCATTGCATCCAGAGCCCGGAGGCCATCAGGACGCCGAGGGCGATCAGCATTCCGGCACCGGCAATGTTGACGATGCGGATGTGCCGGCGGACGAATCCCAGAATCTGGGAGACCCAGCCGAGACCTAAGGCAACGAGGAGGAACGGGATGCCCAAGCCCAAACAATAGATGAACGCCAACAGGGCACCGCGCCAGGCGCTGCCTGAAGTGACGCTGAGGGCCAAGACGGCGCTGAGAGTGGGTCCCATGCAGGGTGTCCAGCCAAGGCCGAAGACAATCCCCAGCAGCGGTGCCCCGCCTAGGCCCGTCCGCCGGGTCAGAGCAAGCCTGCGGGTCTGCTGAAGCCACGAGAATTTCCCCAGCAACACCAATCCCATGACGATCACCACCACACCCAAGACGCGCAAGAGCGGGTCCTGCCAGCGCAGCCCCAGCCAGTTGAGGTCCTCAATCATTGCCGAGGCGAAATGTGGCTTTGCGCGGGCGGAGTCGAGGTCTTCGTTGCGCATTACAAGGGTGCCACCCGCCGCCTGGGCGCGTTGGTGGGCCGTCCAGAAGGTGCGCGCGTGCCCAATGTGCAGCAAACCTGTTGGAGAAGGAGCCAGCCTGCCCCGATAACCGCTCGTGCTCATTGGGCCTTACTGCACAATAATGTGAAGGTAAAAGGCCGTTTCATGTCTGCCCAGTATACAAGACTGTGTGGCGGA